>JAPKZJ010000061.1 GCA_026393855.1 Candidatus Aminicenantes bacterium | reverse complement strand
CCGGTTCATTGCTATGTTGATACCGGAGAGTCAGCCGAAACCGGACGCTTCTGATCGGATCATTTCCGACGTTTCGTATTCTCAACGTGCAGATAGACTTGTTGGCGACACGGCCGTTTTCGTCGTATTCCCACCCAATGCTGCCCGAGATAAATTCAATGTTTGTCGCCTGCGACACAACAGGTCCGGGCCTACTTGGGCCCATCACGCAGCAAACTGCTAAAACCATCGGCAGGATGAGGGCGCCGGCCACGAGCATCCCTGTTCCCGTCAGGCGTGCTTTCATCCGCGGTCCTCCTTTCCTTCCTCCACAAACCCCCGGCCCGCTGCTGGCTGTGTCGTTCAGGCTTTTTGTGGTTCTAAGAATATCCTCATCAGCGAAGAGTTGTCAATTAGGGAGAAAGCCCTTTAATAACCGACCTATAATACGTGCGGGCTCGATTCCCTTCTCCGGCACCACCTCACAGGATCTGGTTGAACTCGAGCTTTTCCCCGTCCGGCCCGCGAATCGAGAAGTACCGGCACCCCTTGTCCCAGAAATCAAGCTTCACGGGTTCTTTCTGAAGCGGCATGAATCCGGCATCTCGGGCCTCTTGAAAGGCTTTGTCGATGTCCTTGACGTTGAAGGCGACGTGGTCCAGATGCCCGTCCTTGCGGGCGCGGATGTCGGCGGCAATCTGGTCCGGCGGCAGCTGGTAGAGCTCCATCACGACACCCTCGCGCTCCATCATGGCCACTTGGATGAGGCCCGAGCCGTCGTCGAATCGGCGGCCCATGACTTTTCGGAAGCCCAGCCTTTGATAGAATCCGACCGATCGCTCCAGGTCGCTCACGGGAAGCCCGATATGCTGAAGCCCCGAAAGTTGACCTTGGAGAAAGCTTGTCCCGTCCCAGATGGATCGGACTTCATGGATGGTCAACACCTCCACCACGGCGGTGCCGCCCTGCGCGGACAGCTCGAGCGACCGTTCCTTTTCGGGGACAAGAAGGCCGATGGGCATGGACAGACTGCCGTCGTTGGCGAAGATCTCGATTGAAGCCCGATCCACGAGAATCCGGAGCCGGATTCGGCCGCGCTCCGGCTCGAGTGACGCGGAAAAGCTGCCGCAGGTTAAAAGCCTCTTCCGAGCGTCATAGACGACCGGAATCCCTCGAACGGTCATCCCGACTTCTTCCGCCCCGCCGATCTCGATCTCGGCCTCGATATCGAATGCCTCGCCCTCGATTCCGTCCAGCCGCTTGCGCCCCGGATCGACGCGCAGGGATGGCCGCGACCACTCGCGTCCGTAAAGGCCGGCGATCTCGCCGATGGGCCGGCTGTGGAGACGGACCCCCTCCTTCGTCGTTCGGAGCGTCAGATCCACCGGGAACCCCATCTGCTGATTGAAGGGCATCCCGGTCATGTCGCAGCGAAGCCAGGGGATCTGGATCCGGCGGCCGTCCGAGCCGGGGATCCCGCTGAAGGTCTGGGCGGCGTACGCGGTCCCGCCCGCATAGGTCTTGAGCATCCCGCTCTCGGGAGTGAACGCCTTTCCGTCAAAGGACCCGATCCGGTAGCTGCCGTCGGCCGCCCAGAAGATCCACTTCGTCTTCGCGGGATTCCCGTCCACGGGCAGCTCAAAGAGATCGGGGCATTCCGAGGCCCCCGGCATCTGGACGTCTGATAGCCGCGTCCAGGTTTTCAGGTCCGGCGAGGAGAGCAGGGTGTAGTCGCTCTTGGTCAGATAAAGGGCCATGATCCACGTCTTCGTCGGCGCGTGCCGGACGACCTTGGGGTCGCGGTTGGCGTCGGCAATGTGGCCGACGACCGGATTGCCCGGGAGCTTGGTGAAGGTCCTTCCGTTGTCCGTGCTGAAGGCAAGGCTTTGGGTGAAGGGCGCCTTGGGCTCGACCTGATCGCCCGCGGACGTGTAAAAACAGACGATGGCCTTTTTGTCTCCCGCTTGGAACCCGCCCGAGTTCGTCCCATCCACCACGGCCGAGCCGGAGAAGATGGTGCCCAGCCTGTCCGGTCGGATGGCTTCGCCCAACTCGCGCCAGTGGACGAGGTCCGCGCTGACCGCGTGGCCCCAGTGCATATTCCCCCAGCTCCATCCGTAGGGATTGTGCTGGTAGAAGAGATGGTATTCTCCGTCGTGATAGATCAGGCCGTTGGGATCGTTGTTCCAGCCGCGGCGGGAGGTGAAATGGAACCGCGGCCGGTAGCGCTCCTTGTAGAGATCGTCCGCTCCCTTGATCTTGTTATCCTGCGAAATCCGGTCGAGAACGGCCGGGTCGCTCTTGTCGGGTTGATCGATCTGAAGGAGGACCGATTTTCCCATGAGCTTCGAGACGTCGATGAAGGCCCAGAAGTCAGGCTCATCTTTGGCCAGCTCGATGTTGAAATCGAGGATCTTTTCGCCGTCCGCAGTCAGACTCATGCGGCGCAGGCGTGCCCCCGTTTTGACGGGCAGGTTGAGGTAAGGCTGGGCGATGACGATGGTCCGTTTCAGGGCCGGTTGGACGATAAGATCGGCATCGTCGCGCTTGGCGTATGAGGACGAAGAGGCGAGAGCCGCTGCCAGCAAACAGAAAGAAAGGCCATTCACGAGGCTTCTTTTCATTTCGCCTTTTCCTTTTCGATGATCCGGGTGCTGAAGATCTCGTGGTATTCGCCCTTGCCGATGGTATGGACCTTGACCACTCCTTGCTGGACTCGGACATTCGACGCCGGCCAGCCGCAACGTGCCCGATCCGCTCTGGACGAGCGGCAGACAGGCTTTCAAGAGCGCTTCCGGAATCGGCCAGTCCGCGTCGGTCGAGAGCTCCTGATCCGCGACGAACGTTCCCGCCCGGGCCAGCTTGAAGTCGTCGGCGATTTGGGGCTCGGCGTCCTCGTTCAGCGTGACGCCGCCGTCGGAAAGAAGGGTCAGGGTCACCGTGGAATCCTTAGTCGAGCCGTCCTCGGTCTCCATCTTTCCGGTTTGAGGGCTCTTCCCGGTCCGGGTGTCGCTCTCCGTGTGCCGGACGATCCGGCGCGGCCGGCCGGCCTCGACAAGGGCATAGGTATCGTCGTATTTCTTCTTCCAGGAGCTCGTATGCTGGTCGGGGAGGCTCGTCTCGGGTTGATCATAGGCTTTGAGGCGATTTTCGACCGACAGCTTGAGTAGGCCTGATCCGGTGACCTCGGTCTTCAAGCCCGAGGGAATGAGGAGTCGAAGCCTTATGGTATCGGGGGGACTCCCGAATCCGGCGCTCCCGGCCGCCCAGCCGAAGAAGACCATCAACGCAACGGCTATTTTTGTTTTCATGCTTCAGCCTCCAGCCTTGCTGCCTACGGGCTTAATCCGTATTTCTCTCACTTCTAATTCCATAAAGCCGCTTGCGTTCAATGTATATGAATAGCGCCGTTTGTGTCCAGGGGCTAGCCTTAAAGGCTCGGGCCGGCTCTTGGGGCCGCCCGTTCGGGTTGGAATGTTGACAGCACTTGCCGCTTTATCGACAATGGGGCGCACCAACCGTCTCTGTCTCCGCGAGGTAATGATGACTCCAACCGTGAAACCGATTCCCCTCGGCACTGTCCGGATCCGGGCCAAAGACCTTCAAGCCGTGGTGATGACCGCCACCGGCTGGCGGAAAAAAAGCCAGGATTTTCCGGATGTCGTTCACGCCGCCCATCTTTACCGATCCCATGGGCGGTTCGCGATGCTTCGCGACGCCAGAGACCCGAGGTTTTTCAAGGGAGCCCTGGGGCCGGGCGGCCGGGCCGTCGGCGCCCGCATCATGGCCCTGCCGGATGGGACAAGGCTCAACGCCGCCTTCTCGCTTTTCGCCAAGAGCCTCCGCTTCCACGATGAAGACACCGATGCGCACTGGGATGTGATGTTCGAGAATCCTTCGGGATTCACTTACCTCTACACAACGGACAAGATCTCCAGGGCCAAAACCCATAAGTCCCATATCGTGGATGAGTTCGCCCGGTTTTTCCCCAAGCTGAAGCGGAACGTTCTGAAGGACCTGCGGAGCGAAGGGAGCATTCACTCGATCGCCCTCTTCACGATGATGAAGACCTATATGCGGGTCGGGAACGAAATCTACTTTAAGGCGCATGGTCACAAAGGGCTTACGACCCTGCAAAAGATGGATATCCGGATCCAAGGTCGCGACGTCTTCTTTAATTACAAAGCCAAGGACGGAGTCCCCATCCATATCCGGCAATGCTTTCCGGAAGCTTATATCCGCAGGCTGGCCGCGCTGATGAAGCCCAAAAATCCGAATTCTTTCGTTTTCAGTCATGCCTCCGGACATCCCTTGGGCGGGAAGGAGATCAAGAGCGCCATCGGGGAATTTTGCGGCCAAGAGTTTTTCCCCCATATCATCCGTTCTTACTATGCCGACACCGAAGTGAAGAAGTTTTTCCGGGCCAAACGGACGGCGACCCGGCAGGAAGTGTTCGACCTCCTGATCAAAATCGCCTCCAAGCTTGGCCATAAGCGATTCGACAAAAAAGAGCAGGTCTGGATCGAAAGCCCCAAGGTCACGGTGAACAATTACATCCGTCCGGAATTCGTCGAACGGCTGCATAAATATTATGAGAAATGACCGGCGTGGCCGACGGTTGCCCATGCGTACAGGCTTAAATCGTCCGCGAGCCCGCAAGCCCCGAACGGTGGTCGTCGCCGCGCTGGTGGGTCTGTCCCTATTCGGCGGCGCGGGCTGCAAGCGCCGCGTATCGGTCGCTCCCTGGTCCTCCTCCGCCTTGGCGGCCGATTCTTCTTCCGGGTACGCCATTCAAGTCGGCGTCTTCGCCTCGGAGGAAAACGCGTCCCGCCTGACCCGGCTCCTCGAGGGGAAGGGACTGGACGCATATTTCTTCACCCATGAATCCGGGTTCTTCAAGGTCCAAGTCGGAAACTTCCCTTCGCGGGCCGAAGCCGAGCGGACTGGACGATCGCTTCTGAACGAGGGGGCCATCGACGAGTATTTCGTGGTCATGCGGCGTCCCTCGCCGATGCCGACCGCGGTCCCTCCGGCCGGAGCGGCCGAAGAGTCGCTTCGCCGCGGCCTGGTCGAGACAGCCGGCAGCTTCCTCAGTTTTCCATACACTTGGGGCGGCGCCTCGGCCGAGGAAGGTTTCGACTGCAGCGGGTTGACCATGACCGTCTATCGTTTAAACGGGATCATCCTGCCGCGCACACTCGGCGATCAGATGAATAAAGGAAGGGCCGTCGATCGCGCCCTATTGAAGCCGGGCGATCTGGTCTTCTTCGCCACCCAAACGAGAGGCATTCCGTCCCATGTCGGCATCTACATTGGGAACGGGCTGTTCATCCACGCGCCGGGCCGCAATAAAACGATCCGCGAGGACGCTTTGAACGGCGCCTATTTCGCCGCCCGCTATCTGGGGGCGAGAACCTATCTGTAGGGAGAGGCTGGGTTTTTTGACAACCCCGCCCCCCTATGCTATGTTTTTTCGGACAACAGCGGACGCTCTCCCTTTGAATCGAACGCTCGGGATGTGGTCCGCCGCCAAGGAGAACGACGATGCTGACCGGTGCCTATACGCTGCTGATGACGCCTTTCGACAAGGACCTCCGCTTGGATGAAGCCGGCTTGCGGACTCTCGTCCGGATGCAGGTCGAGGCCGGCATCCACGGCCTGGCGCCGCTGGGCGTTACGGGCGAAAGCCCGGCTCTGGACGACCGCGAATTCCGCCGCGTGGTGGAGATCTGCGTCGAGGAAGCCGGCGGCAAGTGCAAGGTGGCCCCGGATACTTGCGCCTGCAACATCGACGTCGTCATCGCCCGGGCCCGGATGTTCGGCGAGCTGGGCTGCGACTACGCGGTCGTCTTCGCCCCCTATCTGGTCAAGCCGACCCAGGCCGGGCTTGTCGATTTCTATCGCCGGGTCGCCGACGCCTCGCCCATCCCGGTCATTCTCCACAACGTCCCCGAGCGCGCGGCCGTGGCCATCGAGCCCAAGTCTTACGCCAAGCTGATCGGCTCGGGCAATATCATCGGAACCAAGGACGGCGTCAAAGACCTCGACCATCTGGCCAGACTCCTGCATATGGCCCGCGGCAGCGATTTCGCCGTGCTTACGGGCAAGGACGCCACCGCCTTCCCGCTGATGGCCTTCGGCGGCCAGGGCGTGTTCAGCGTGGCCGGGAACATCCTGCCGGGCGTCATGCGGACGATCGTCGAGCTGTCCCTGGCCGGTAATCTCGCGGCGGCCCGCGAAATCCACGAGAAGCACTACGAGCTGTTCGAGGCCCTGCGGCTGGAAACCAATCCGATGGCCGTCAAGGAAGCGCTGACCATGCTGGGACTTCCGGGCGGCCCCCTGCGGCCCCCGCTCACCCGGCTGGGCGAAGCCAACCGCGAAACCCTGAAGCGCCTGCTCAAGGAAACCGGGGTCCTCTAAGTCCGGAAAAGGAAAGCGAAGATGGATTACAAGCAGATCGCGGACCTCATCGCCAAGAGCCGGAAGACGACCCCCGTCGTCGTCTACATCGACGGTTCCTTCGAACATACGGATTTCGCGGGCCTGGATTTCAAGGCTTTCGGCCAGGGCAAGCTCTGGGTTCTGATCGGCGACTATGCCGACATCGAAGCTTGGATGAAGGCCAAGCGGGGCCGGATCCGTAACTTTCACGCCGACATCCGGGCCCGTTACTCGGCCCTGCCGATGCTCGATCTGCGCCGCGTCGACGCCCGGGTCGAGCCGGGCGCAATCATCCGGGACGGCGCCCGGATCGGCAAGGACTGCGTCATCATGATGGGCGCGGTCATCAATATCGGCGCCGTCGTCGGCAGCCGGACCATGATCGACATGAACGCCGTCCTCGGGGCCCGGGCCCTGATCGGCCGCAATTGCCATATCGGAGCCGGGGCGGTCATCGCCGGAGTCCTGGAGCCGCCCAGCCGCAAGCCGGTCGTCATCCGGGACAACGTCCTGGTCGGGGCCAATGCCGTCGTGCTGGAGGGGGTGACGGTCGGGCGGGGGAGCGTCGTCGCAGCGGGCGCCGTCGTGACCCGCGATGTCCCGCCGGGCGTCGTGGTCGCGGGCGTTCCGGCGCAGATCGTCAAAAAAACAGCAGATGTCGAGAAAGACAAAATCGCCCTCCTGCCGAAGCTCCGCGGCCGGAAGGGCCGCTAGAACCCGCATGGACCCCATCGGGCTTTTGAAGGATCTCGTCGGGATCCCTTCGACCACCGGATCGGAAGGGGCGCTGGCCGATCATCTGGCCGGATTGTTCGACCAGCTTCCGTTCCGGGTCTTGCGCCAGCCCGTCGAACCCGGGCGCGACAACCTTTTTATCACCGCCGGCGAAGACGATCCCAAGGTCGTGCTGTGTACGCATATGGATACGGTTCCCGGAGCTGCAGCGGCAACGGAAGACGAGAAATCGATCTACGGACGCGGTGCCTGCGATGCCAAAGGCAGCCTGGCCGCCATGGCGGCGGCGGCCTTCGGCTTAGCGGACAGGGGCGTTTCCGGATTCGGGCTTCTTTTCGTCGTCGGGGAAGAGACCGACAGCATCGGCGCCCGGACCGCCAACGGGCTTGGCTTGGGATCCGGCGCTCTCATCGTGGGGGAGCCGACCGGCAACAAGCTCGGGTTGGGCCATAAGGGAGCGCTGTTCGTCGAGCTCCATGTCGCCGGGCGGCGGGCCCATTCCGCACTGCCCCATTTGGGAGCATCGGCCATCGAAGCCCTGCTCGACATCCTGAACAGCCTGCGGGCCGCCGATTTCGGGCGAGATCCCGTTCTCGGCCCGACGCTTCTCAACATCGGCCGCATCGAAGGCGGCGTAGCCCCCAACGTCATCGCCGACGAAGCGACCTCGGTCCTCGGCCTCCGCCCCGCCGTGTCTTGCTCCGAGACTCTGGCCCGCTTGGCCGAGGCCGTCGCCGGCCGGGCCCGGATCGAGATCATTACGGCCTCGGAGCCCCAGAAGCTCTGGACTCTGCCGGGCTTCGAAACGGACCTTTTCCCTTTCGGAACCGATTGCCCTCATTTGACCGCTTTCGGCCGGCCCTTCCTTGTCGGACCCGGCGACGCCCGTTGGGCCCATGCCGAGGACGAACGAATCGCCAAGTCGGAGATACTGGCTGCGGTGCCTATTTACGAGAGCCTGGTGACGCGCCTCCTGGAGGGCGAGGAGCCGACGGCGCCGAGACTCGGCCGACTGTGATAAAGAAATGAAATCCATCGAAAAATCCCTCATCCGCCAAGTCAACGATAGGGCCGACGCCTCCTGCTTGAATCTCGGCCTCGGCGAGCCCGGCTTCCCGCCGCCGCGGGCCATCCTTGAACACGTCCGCGGGCATCTGGCCGAATGGAAAGCGGGGTATTCGGCCGTCGAAGGACTGCCCGAATTGAGGCGGACCGTGGCCGAGGTCGCGGCCGGCGACGGCGGGGGAGCCATCGATCCCGCCCGCGTCTGCATCACGGCCGGCTCCCAGGAAGCCCTGTTCGTCCTGTTGATGACCCTACTCGAGCCGGGCGATGAAGTTCTCGTTCCCGATCCCGGATTTCCGGCCTATCCATCGATCGCCAGGGTGGCCTGCGGAACCGCCGTTGCTTACCCTTTGGGTGCCGATAACGGCTTCCATCTCGACCCAACCGACATCCTGGCCCGCGTGACCCCCAAGACGAAAGCCATCGTCCTCAATACGCCGAACAATCCCGCCGGCGCCGTTTACGGGGAAGGATCCCTGGCCGGGCTGGCCGCCGGGCTGGCCGGATCAGGCATTCCGGTTATCGCGGACGAGTGCTATCGTGCGTTGACCTTCGGTTCCGCTCCCCGGTCGTTCATCCGCCATTATCCGGATGCGGTTGCTGTCGGCAGCATCTCCAAGAGCCATGCCCTGACCGGCTGGCGGCTCGGTTGGATGATCGTCCCGGATAGACTCGTCGGACGCTTCTCCGGCGTTCACCAGTTGGCCGTGACTTGCGCTTCCGTCGTGTCCCAGCGCGCGGCTATTTTCGCCCTGAAGGGCGGCGCCGACGAGGAATGCGAGGCCAATCGGACCGAGCTCAAGCGCCGGCGCGATTTGGCTCTGGCGGCGCTGCGGGAGCATACGGGGCTCCTGGCGCGTGAGCCGGAGGGAGCCTTCTATTTATTCGCCCGTGCGGACCGGGAATGCTCTCGGGCTGGCGGCTCGCTGGCCTTGGCTCTTAAATTGATTGAAGAGGAAAAAGTCGTCATCACGCCGGGCGCCGCTTTCGGTCCGGGCGGGGAAGGCTGCCTGCGCATCTCCTTCGCTGCGGAGCCTGACGTGATCACCGCCGGACTGGAGCGGCTGGGCCGATTCCTGAAGAGGCTGCGGGGCTGATGATCCATCAGCCGACGATCGACGATCCCGGCTCGCGCCGTCCGACTTCGGTCGAAGTCGACCTGGACCGGTTGAGCGCCAACTGGTCCGCGCTGCAGGCGTTCGTGGCCCCGGCCAAGGCCATGCTGATCGTCAAGGCCAACGCCTACGGCCACGGCCTGTTCGAAATCGCCCGCCACATCGGGCCGCGAGCCGACGCCATCGGTGTCGCCGTGCTCGAGGAGGGCGTCCTGCTGAGGCGGATGGGGATCATGGCGCCCATCCTGGTCATGGGCGGGGTCTGGGCCGACCAGATTCCCGAATACATCAAGCACGATCTGGCTTTAACGGCATCCTCCGTCGGGCGTCTGGAGCAGATCGCCCAGGCCGCGGCGGCGCTGGGCCGGGCGGCCAAAGTTCATCTCAAGATCGATACCGGGATGGAGAGGGTCGGGGTCCATCATTACAATGCGGCCTCTTTGCAAGAAGCCGCCCTGCGCTTCGCGCCCGGCGTCCGGGTGGAAGGCATCTATTCCCACTTCGCCAACGCCGACGCCGAAGATCTTTCGCATGCCCGCCTCCAATTGGAGCGCTTTCTCGAAGTCCTGCGCTTCTATGAGCGGCGCAGCCTGCCGACGCCGCTCCGCCATATCGCCAATTCCGCCGCCGTCCTGCGCCTGCCCGAGAGCCGCCTCGATATGGTCCGGCCGGGGATCCTGGCGTACGGCGTCTATCCGGCCGCGCATATCGCCCGGACCCTGGATGTACGCCCGGCCCTGACCTGGAAGTCGCGGGTCGTTTACTTCAAGGTCGTGCGGGCCGGCGATCCGGTCAGCTACGGCTCGACCTGGCGGAGCGACCATCCCGTTCGCGTCGTGACTGTTCCCGTCGGCTACGGGGACGGCTATTTCCGGTCCATGTCCAATAAGGCCCGCGTCCTCATCCGCGGCCGGTTCTACGCCCAGATCGGCGCCATTTGCATGGACCAGATCATGGTGGCCATCGAGTCGGATTCGGCCTATAACGGCGATCCGGTCGTCCTGATCGGGGAGGACGGCGCGGCCCGGATCACGGTCGAGGATCTGGCCGGTTGGGCGGGCACCATCCCGTACGAGATCCTGACCGCCATCAACACCCGGGTCCCCCGGATCTACAAGGGCGGTTGAGCCCCCGGCGATTTTTCTTTTCGCCGGCCTCCCTTTTGATTATAATTCCGGCATCGAAAGTCATCCCGCATCTCAGGGAGGGAGCGTATGAGAACGAAACTCCGCGATCATGAAACCATCCTTTTCACCACCCGGACCCATTGGCTGACGGTTTGGAAAGCGTGCGCCGTTTTGGTGGCCGCCCTTGCTTTTGTTTATGTCGCCTATTTCGTCGTGGCGCCCGGATCCGCCAACCGGACGATCCGCTTGGCCAGCCTGGCCGTTCTGGCGGCAGCGGCGCTTTTCTTTGGCTACCGCGAATGGTATCGGCGGCGCGACATCTGGGTCGTGACGAACCTGCGGGTCATCGACGAGGCGGGCATCTTCACCCTCTACAGCAAAGAGAGCCCGATGGAGAAGATCAACAACATCTCCTTCCGGCAGACCATCATCGGGCGCATGCTGAACTACGGCGAGGTCGAGATCCAGACCGCCGCCTCGGATGGAGCGACCTTGTACACGATGATCACCAACCCCAAAAAGCTCGAGGACACGATCGCCCGGACCCGGGACGCCTACCAGCGGGAATTGCTGAAGGCTTCCCCCGGCAGCGGCAAGGTTCAAGCCTGAACCGGCCGCCGGCCCGGACCGGAGCACCTGCATGGCCCAAGAGCGCCTGATCTCGCTCGATGCCTTTCGCGGCCTGACCGTGGCCGCCATGGTCCTGGTCAACAATCCGGCCAGCTGGACGTTCGTCTACGCCCCGCTCCGCCACGCCCCCTGGCACGGCTGGACGCCGACGGACCTGATCTTCCCGTTTTTCCTTTTCATCGTCGGCATGTCCATGGCCTTGTCGTTTGCCCGGCGGGCCGAGACCGGCCGCAAGGTGGGGCTTTATCTCAAGGTTTTCAAGCGGTCGGTCCTACTCTTCGGGGTCGGGCTTCTGCTTCACCTTTACCCGCGCTTCCGCTTTGCGACCTTCCGTATCCCGGGCATCCTACAGAGAATCGCCCTGTGCTTTCTGATCGGGGCGCTCATCTACCTCAACGTCAAGCCCAAGATGCGGGTCGTGTTGGCGATCCTGCTGCTCGTTCTCTACTGGGCCTTGCTGACCTACGTGCCTGTCCCGGGATATGGACCGGGCATTTTGGACGAGAAGGGAAACCTAGCGGGCTACATCGACAGCGTCGTCCTGCCGGGTCATATCTACAAGCCATACTTTGATCCGGAAGGCCTTCTCAGCTCTCTCCCTGCCATGGTCACTTTACTGCTGGGATCGCTGGCCGGCGATTGGCTGCGGACGCGCAACACTAATAGCCGCAAGGCCCGGATGATGCTTCTCGCGGGCGTCCTGCTCACCGCGGCCGGGCTGGCTTTGGGCCGTTATTGGATTCCGATCAACAAGCCGCTCTGGACGAGCTCTTATGTCGTCTTCACGGCGGGCGCCGCCCTGATCCTCTTCAGCCTGATGTTCACGCTCTTGGAGGGATCGCGCTGGACGGGCTGGGCCTGGCCGTTCCGGGTTCTGGGGACGAACGCCATCCTCGTCTTCGCCGGGTCGGCGATCATGGTCAAGACCATTCTGCTGATCAAGATACCCGATGCGGGCAAGACGGTCAGCCCGATCACCTGGCTCTACGACCATGCCCTGTCGCCCTTGGCGGGGCCGTACCTGGGATCGCTCATCTACCCCATCGCGCTGATTCTCTTCTGGGTCGTACTGATCTGGCCCCTCTATCGACACAAAATATTCATCAAACTCTAGGAAATAATTTCTTCCGAAGTTTTACCCAATTCCAGGGGGATTTGGGCAGTTTGGGTATCGGCCAACTGCGAAATCGCGAGGGCGGCGCCTTTTTCCATAGCTCTCTGAGGGAACCCAACGGGTGCCGAGGGCTGTTTGAGCATGCAACAATCTAACGGAAACGAAAGGGAGGGAATGATCGACAAGGCCGGGAGATCTGGAATGCGGAGTTCCGAGGCGCCGAAGAGAGCTGTGGGAAAAGGCGAGTAGAGCCCGAAGCCGCAGGGCCGATACCCTAAACTGCCCCCCCCGGAATTGGGCATTGAGCCGCTCTTTCTCGCGCCGTCCTGCTTCGCGCCGCGGCTCCGTTTATGCTAAAATCTCCGTTTCTACGGAGCCAATTATGGACGCCATCCAAGTCGAGAACCTGGTCAAGACATTCGACGACTTCACCGCCGTCGACGCCATCTCATTTTCCGTCCCGGAAGGGGAGCTGTTCGGCCTGCTCGGGCCCAACGGGGCGGGCAAGACGACGACCATCAACATGCTGTCGACGCTGCTGCGGCCGACCTCGGGCCGGGCCGAAGTGGCCGGCTTCGACGTAACGACCCGCCGGGACGACGTCCGCAAGTCGATCGGCGTCGTCTTCCAGGAGCCGGCCTTGGACGGCAAGCTGACCGGCCGTGAGAATTTGGAATTTCACACCATGATGTACGGCATCGGCCGGGACGAGCGGAGGCGGCGGATCAACGAGGTTTTGGGGCTGGTTGAGCTGAACGATAAAGCGGACACGCTGGTCGAGAAGTACTCGGGCGGCATGAAGCGCCGGCTGGAGATCGCCCGCGGACTGACCCACCGGCCGAAGGTGCTTTTCCTGGACGAGCCGACCCTGGGCCTGGACGCCCAGACCCGCCGCCACATCTGGGAATACGTCCGACGCCTGAACAAGGAGTCCGGAGTCACCATCATCCTGACCACCCACTACATGGAGGAGGCCGACTTCCTCTGCGGCCGCATCGCCATCATGGACCACGGAAAGTTCGTGGCCATGGACACGCCGTCCCAGCTCAAGGATGTGCTGGGCGGCGACGTCGTTTCGCTGGAGCTAGAAGGCGATACGGCCTCCTTCATGGCCGCCCTGGCGGGCCTGGACTGGATCAAGCGCTCGAAGCTTCGCGAAGACGTCCTCTCGCTGACCATGGAAAGGGGAGAGCGCCGGATTCCGGAGCTCGTCACTCTGGCCGTCCAGCACGGCGTCGCCGTGAACTGCGTCCATCTGCGCAAGCCCAGCCTGGAGGATGTCTTCCTGCACTTCACCGGCCGGACGATCCGGGAGCAGGACGCCGGTCAGGGCGAGCGGAACCGCGGCATGATGATGGGCCACGGGCGGAGATGAACATGAGAATCTACGGCACGGCGATCTACGTTCTGTGGCTGCGGGAGATGAAGCGGTACTGGCGGGCCAAGTCGCGGATCTTCGGTTCGCTGGCCATGCCCGTCTTCTTCCTGGGCTTCCTCGGCTTCGGCTTCGGCCGCATGCAGGTCCCGGGCATGGCCGCCGGCGTCGGCTACATCAAGTTCCTGGCCCCCGGCATTATCGGCATGACCCTGCTCTTCTCCTCCTCCATGCAGGGCATGTCGGTCCTATGGGACAAGGAGTTCGGGTTTCTCAAGGAAATCATGGTCGCCCCCGTCAACCGGGTCTCGCTCGTCCTGGGGCGGATCGCCGGCGGCGTGACGACCTCGATGATCCAGGGCCTGCTGATCTTTGGAGCTTCCATGATTCTGGGATTCCGCGTCAAGAGCGTTGCGAGCCTGCTGTTCGGCCTTCTCTTCATGCTGCTCATCGCCTTCACCTTCATCGGCCTGGGCCTCATCTTCGCCTCGCGGATGAAGGACATGCAGGGCTTCGGGATCATCATGAACTTCATCATCTTCCCGTTCTTCTTCCTCTCGGGAGCCCTGGCCCCCGTGCAGAACTTCCCCTGGGTCATCCGGGCCCTGTCCTACATCGACCCGCTAACTTACGGCGTCGACGGCCTGCGTGCGGCGATGATCGGGAGCTCGACATTCCCGCTGGTCTTCGACTTGGCGATCATGGCCGGCTTCTCTCTGGTCATGCTGGCCCTGGGGGCCTACTTCTTCGAGAAGAGCGAGGGCGTCTAGGAAGGCGGCTTTTCCCGCATCTCTTTTTGCGATATAAGGGAAGTGCCGGCACGGCATGACCGATGGCGTGCCGGGGAGGAACCGCCTATGAAGTTTCGCGAACCCCGAATCCGTTCAATCGTCAGCCTGGCCCTCCTGGCGGCAGCGGCGACGATCGGTGTGTCTTGCAAGCCCGACGCATCCGAGCCGCCAGCCGGGGCGGATACCGTCGCGGCCTCCGTCCCGGCGCGGGTCAAGCCGGGGATCGAAGTCCTCCTTGAAAAGCGGCTCGATCTCATTCGCGGCAAGCGGGTCGGCCTGATCACCAATCCTTCGGGTGCGGATGCCGGTCTGCGGAGTTCCATCGATCTCCTGCGCGCCGCGCCGGGAGTCGAGCTGGTCGCCCTCTACGGCCCCGAACACGGCGTGCGTGGCGATGCCCAGGCCGGCGAATACGTGCCCTTCTACAAGGATGCCTCGTCGGGATTGCCCGTCTTCAGCCTCTATGGACCGTCCATGAAGCCGCCGGCCGGGATGTTGGTGGCCATCGACGAATACATGCGGTCTTTCGACACTACCCATAAGGACAAGAAGATCGAACCCACGATGACTAAAGGCGTGGATGTCCTGCTCTTCGACGTCCAAGACGTCGGAACGCGGGTTTACACCTATCAGGCCACCATGGCCTACGCCATGCAGGCCTGTGCCGAGAGCGGCCTCGAGTTCATCGTTCTAGACAGGCCCAACCCGATCGACGGCGCGACGATGGAAGGCCCCGTCTTGGAATACCCGAAGCACAGCTCGTTCGTCGGCCTCTATCCATATCCGCTCCGGTTCGGGATGACTTTGGGCGAGCTGGCCCGGCTGTTCAACGACAAATTCCTGGAAAAGAAATGCCGGTTGACCGTCGTGCCGATGGAGGGCTGGCATCGAAACGAGTATTTCGAAACCGCCGGCTTGCCCTGGGTGCCGCCTTCGCCCAACATGCCGACTGTCGATACGGCGGTCGTCTATCCGGGACAGGTCTTTTTAGAAGGAACCAACGTGTCCGAAGGCCGGGGGACGACCAAGCCGTTCGAGTTCTTCGGAGCCCCCTGGGTAGACGGCCACAAGCTGGCCGTCCGGCTGAACGCTCTGGGCCTCGCCGGCGTCGCTTTCCGCGAACAATGGTTCACTCCGATCTTTTCCAAGTTCAAGGGCGAGCTGTGCGGCGGCTGCCAGATCCACGTGACGGACCGCAAGGCGTATCGACCTCTGGAGACGACCCTCCAGATTCTGGCCGTCCTGCGGCAGCTTTATCCCAAGGATTTTGCCTTCCACGCCGCCTACTTCGACAAGATCATGGGCACGGATAAAGTCCGTCTGGCTTTGGAGAAGGGGACTCCGGTCTCCGAGATCGCCGCCGCCTGGAAGCCCGAGCTGGCCGTCTTCGAGGCTTTGCGCAAGCCCTATCTGCTTTATTAGGATTTGCAAAGCAGGCCTCGAATCCCTTACAATCTGCGTCTTTCCCCCCAGCGGGCAGGAATCGACTGGAAAGGAGCCGAGGTCATGGCATCCGAGACGCATTGCCCGTACGCCCTGAGCAACCCGCTCTCGATCTGCCTGGACAAACCGGCGGAAGAATTCGGCCGGGCCGACTTTCTGCGGGTCATCCGCGAAAAGGGCATCGAGCGCATCACCTTCCACTACACCGCCCTCGACGGCAAGCTCAAGGAGCTGAAGATCCCGGTGGCCGACGCCGGCCAGGCCGATACCGTCCTGGCCGAGGGCGAGCGGGTCGACGGGTCGTCCCTGTTCAAAGGCATGGTCGATGCGGCCGTGTCGGATCTCTACGTCGTGCCCGTCTTCAAAACGGCCTTCCTCAACCCGTTCGACGATCGAAGCCTCGACTTCATCTGCCGCTACCTGACAAGAGACGGAAGCCTGGCGCCGTTCTCGCCCGACAACATTCTGGCCCGGGCGGAGGCCCATTTCCGCGAGGGGACGGGGCTCGAGCTGCGGGCTCTGGGCGAGCTCGAGTTCTTCCTGATGTGCGATAAAACGAGCCGGATCTTCCCCGGCCAGAAACAGCAGGCCTACCATGGCGCCCTGCCGTTCATCAAGAGCGGCCCGATCCTGAACGAGATGGTCCGCTATATCACCCAGATCACCGGAGCCGTCAAGTACGCCCACAGCGAGGTCGGGTTCATCGACAGCGTGCGCAGCGACATGGAAGAGATCAAGGACCGCCGGGGCGAACAGCTCGAGATCGAGTTTCTGCCGCGTCCGGTCGTCGAGATGGCCGATCACGTCGTTCTGGCTCGTTGGCTGATCCGCAACGTCGCCTATCAACACGGCTGCGTCGCTACTTTCACGCCCAAAATCGAGGAGGGAGTTGCCGGCAACGGCTTCCATTTCCATCTGGAGCTGCGCCAGGACGGGCTCTCCGTCATGACCGATCCCGATGGCAAGCTGAGCGAGTCGGGCCGCCGGCTGGTCGGCGGGCTGTGCGAATACGCCGATTCCCTGACCGCCTTCGGCAACACCGTCTCCTCGGCCTATCTTCGCCTCATCCCCAACCAAGAGGCCCCGACCCGGGTCTGCTGGAGCGACTTGAACCGCAGCGCCATGATCCGCGTCCCCCTCGGCTGGACCAACTTGCGGCATTTAAGCCGCCTGGTCAACCCGGGCGATCGCGAGGTCTTCCAAGCCGGCGGCGGCCGCCAGACGGTCGAGCTTCGAAGCCCCGACGGCAGCGCCATCACCCACCTTCTGCTGGCGGGCATGGTCATGGCCGCGGACTGGGCCTTTAAGGACAGCCGGACGCTGTTCGGCGACGACGGCCCCCTCGAGCTGGCCGAAAAGCTTTACGTCAAGGGCAACATCCACACCGATCCCGAGCTGGTCAAGCGCCTGCCCCAACTGCCCACGAGCTGTGTGGAATCGGCCCGGCTTTTGCGGCTGAAGCGGGAGCTCTACGAGCGGGACGGGATCTTCCCGCCCGGGGTCATCGACTATGTCGCCATGCTTTTGGAAAAGGAAAAAGACGAGGACATGAATGCCCGGCTGGCCGATCTGCCCGCGGATGACCGCCTGCATGAGACCCGCCGGATCATGCACAAGGATTTGCACCGGCATTGAGGCCCGGCAGGACCCCCATGACCCGAGACGCAATGACGCCGGTCGAGCGCTGGCGGGCAGCGTTCCGCCGCGAGAAGCCCGACCGGGTGCCGATGGACTATTGGGCAACGCCGGAGTTCGACGCCAAGCTCATGGCCGGCCTGGGCTGCGCCACCCGGCGCGAGGCCTTGGAGAAGCTGGGCATCGATTTCGTGGTCTCCTTGAAGCCCGACTATCGCGGCCCTTCCCTCCCATCCGGTACCGATGTCTTCGGCTGCCGCTTTGCCGAAACGGACTACGGAACGGGGGCCTATGCGGAGTGTGTCTTCAACCCGCTGGCCGGGTACGACTCCGCGGAGGAGATCGAGCGGGCTTACCGGTGGCCCGACCCCGACTGGTGGGACTACGGCGGCATCGCCGGCCAGATCTTGGGCAACGAGGATTACCCCATCCGGGGCGGAGGCTCCGAGCCATTTCTCACCTATAAGTTCCTGCGCGGACAGGAGCAGGCCCTCATCGACCTAGTCGAGAATCCCGAGCTCGTCCGCTACGCCATGGGCCGGCTGTTCGACCTGGAATACGAGAACACCCGCCGCATCCTGGAGCGGGTCCCGGGCCAGGTCACCCTTTGCTATGTTGCAGAGGACTTGGGCGGGCAGACCGACCTGATGATCTCGGTTCGTCACATCCGCGAGTTCCTCCTGCCGGGTATGAAGCGAATGATCGACCTGGCCCACCAGGCGGGGGCTTTCGTTTTCCATCACGACGACGGCAACTGCCGCCGCATTCTGCCCGACCTCATCGATCTCGGCATCGACCTGTTGAACCCCATCCAATGGCGCTGCCCGGGGATGGAGAGGGAGGAGCTGAAGAGCGACTTCGGAGGTCGGATCATCTTTCACGGCGGCGTCGACAACCAGCAGACCCTGCCGTTCGGCACGGTCGAGGACGTCCGACGGGAGGTCGCCGACAATCTGGCCATCCTCGGCCGCGGGGGAGGCTATATTCTGGCGCCCTGCCATAACATCCAGCCCCTCACCCCGGTCGAGAACGTCGTGGCCCTCTATGAGACGGGCCGCGAGCTCGGACGAAGCTAGGCCGCCGGACGGGGCTTGGCCCTCCGCCCCATTTCGGTTATATTGGGGTCGCTCCCATCGACCCGTTTGGAGGCCGACCATGTCCCCCCGAAAAAAGGCGACTGCCGCTCCCAGACCGTTCCTGACTCCCGAGCAGTATGCCGACGAGCAGAAGCGGAGGATGGAATCCACGCGCGGCCGCCTGCTCATTGCGTCTTGCCGCTCGGGCGCCGGGTTGGCGGCCGAGGCGATCGAATCCTACAATCGCCTCCTTCAGGAAGCCGGCAGCCGCGAGCGCGTTCTGGTTCTCAGCGGCATCGATGCCAACTTTTCCGATTCGGAGACCTGGGTCCGGCTGGCCCTGCACGTCAGCGGCTATGACGTCTTTCTTTTCCAGTCCGCCCTCGACCCGACTTCGCCCCGCAGCATCGACCAGAACATGATGGCGCTTTTCATCGCCGCCCGGGCCTTTCGCGAGCACGGGGCCAATCACGTCACCGCGGTCCTGCCGTACCTGGCCTATGCCCGGCAGGACAAGCCGACCAAGTTCGAGCGCGAGCCGACCACGGCCCGGCTGATGGCCGATTTGGCCATTACTTCGGGCATCGACCGCCTGGTCGTCTGGGATCCGCACGGCGCGCACATCCGCGGCTTTTACGGCTCCCTGCCGGTGCAGATGCTGGAGTCCCTGACCCTTTTCCTGGGCGAGTTCCGCCGCTTCGCCGGCCGCTCGGACGTCATCGCCGTTGCTCCCGACGAAGGGGCGGCCAAGTTCATCGGCCATTTCGGGCGGGCTTTGGGATTGCCCACGGCCATCGCCTCCAAATATCGGCCCAAGCCCGAAGTCGCAGTCATCAAGGACATCATCGGCGATTTCCGGGGCAAGCGGACGGCCATCATCCTGGACGACATGATCAGCGGCGGCGGAACGACCTACGAGCTGTCCAAGAAGCTGGTCGAGAAGAAGGGCATCCGCGAGATCCACATCGGCATTTCCCACAACCTCGGCTTGGCCTCGGCCAAGGAGAGGCTGGAGGAGCTGCATCGGGACTTTCATCTCAAGCGGCTGATCGTAACCGACAGCATCCCCCAGACCGACGAGTATCGGCGCTTGCCGTTCATAACCATCCGCAGCCTGGCCGATACCCTGGCCCGGACCGTCAATCGGATTCATTACGGACGGTCGGTCAGCGAAGTATTTTATAGGCCTTCCGCGAATTGAGGCCGCCTATCTAGGCTTGTTGCCGCCGGTGGGAGAATTCCGGGGTCAAGGTGCGCCAGAGGCGATTGAAGCGCTCCTGGCTATCCGCGTAGAGACGCATCCGGGCCGGGTCCGGCTCCGCGGTCGAAGTCCCGGTTTTGACCCAGGCTGCGGCCAGGTCGACGATCGCCGTTTTTTCGCCCCGCTCGTTCCTCCAGCACCAAACCGCCTGCAGGGCCGCCCCGAAGGCCGCAGCCTCTTCCTCGGCCAGGGTCACGACGGGCGCGCCGAGGATATCGGCGGCCAAGCCCCGCCAGAAGGGGCTTTTGGCTCCGCCGCCGGTCGCCCGGATCTGGGACGGCCGCAAGCCGAGCTCGCGCATGCGCCCAAAGCCGTAGCCCAGGTTAAGAAGGGTCCCTTCCATCACCGATCGGGTCATGGCTTCGGCTCGCAGATTGGCCCGGGTCAGGCCGAAGAAGACGCCCGATGCCTCGGGCAGGGGAGGAACTCTCTCGCCGTCGATGAAAGGCAGGAAGAGAAGGCCGTTCGAGCCCGCGGAAGCCCGAGCGGCGAGGGCGTCGCGGGCATCACTGTCGATTCCGAGCAGGGACTTCCAAAGCTCCGTGGTGTTGGTGACGTTCATCGTGCAGAGAAGGGGCAGCCAGCCGCCCGTGCTGTCGCAAAAGCCGGCGATCTCGCCTTGCGGATCCGAGAACGGATGGTCGAAGAAGGAGTAGATCGTCCCCGAAGTCCCCAGGCTGACGGTGCAGACGCCCGGCGCGACATTGCCCGTCCCGATGGCCCCCATCATGTTGTCGCCGCCGCCGGAAGCGATCAGGACGCTCTTGAAGCCGAAGTCCGCGGCGAACGCCGGCCTCATCCGGCCGGCGGGCACGATCGGGTGGTCGATGGCGGGGAGCTTGCCGGCCAGATCGATGTCTACGGCCGCCAGGGCATCCGCGTTCCAGACCCGTCGCCGGATATCCATCAGGCCGGTGCCCGAGGCGTCGCCATATTCCATGCGGGCTTCGCCGGTCATGACGAAGTTCAGATAGTTGTGGGGCAGGAGGACCGTCCGCAAGCGGGCGAAATTCTCCGGCTCGTGTCGCTTGAGCCAGAGAATCTTCGAAGCCGTGAATCCGACAGCAGGGCTCAAGCCCAGCTTGTCGATGGCGGATCGCGTCCCGCCCAAGGCGGCGACCAGCTCCTCGTTCTCCGCCACGGTCGAGGTGTCGTTCCAGAGTTTGGCCGGGCGGAGGGGAATCCCGTCCGCTCCCAGGGGCACGAAACCGTGCTGCTGGCCGGAAACGCCCAAAGCGACGACGCGGCCGGGATCGACGGCCGCTTCGCGCAAAGCGGCGGCCAAGGCCGTCCGCAAGGCTTCGACCCAGGTCGCCGGGTCCTGCTCGCTTTGGCCGGGCTTGAGGCCCGGGATCATGGCATGCGGCGCCTGGCCGCGGCCTAAAACGCGGCCTGATCCCGCTTCGACGACCAGGACCTTAGTGCTCTGAGTTCCGCTGTCGACTCCAATGGCAAGCATGGCGTTTCGTTATCCTTTCCCAAGACCGGCCAGGACGGCCTTGTAGGCCGCGACGTCGATCGGCCGCCTGATCTCGTAGGTTCGATAAAGCTCCAGGTAGCCCCGATCCGTCTTTCGGTCTTCCCGCCGCGCGGCGGCCGTGCAGGCCAGGATGTCGCCCTGAGAGGCGAATTCCGCCATGCCGCCTCGGACGCGGGCTTCGGCCGCATCATCCGCCAGGATCCCCTTGTCGGCCGGAAGAGCGCCGGGCTTGTCGGGCGGCTCGAAATCGGACCAGACCGAATAAGCCAGGTAGCTCCGAATCGGCGCCGGCCCGCCGAGATCGGCCAGGATCGGATCGCCGGCCTGCGGCACGGTGTAAAGCCCATGCCAGAAGGCTGCGGTATGGTCGGCGTGCTCGCGATGCCCGCTGGTGAAGACGATCCGGCTGACGGCATGAGCTCGTAGATGCGCGATCAGGCGATCGAATACCGATTCTCCCAGCTGGCCGGGAGAACGGACCAGGGTTGTCAGCAGGGCGAAATCGGGGACATCGAAGAAGACGAGATGATCCGCCGCGACGCCCAAGCCGGCATAGGCCCGTCTCGTCTCGGACTTGCGGACGGAGACGATCGTCTCCTTGGCCTCCGCGGTCGAATAACCGGCGTCGCCTTGGCAGAAGATCAGGACATGGGGCGTCCCGCCGGCCTCGGCGACGGCTTGCAGGAGATACCCGGCTCCGAGGATCGCGTCGTCATCGTGGGGCGATAAAAAGGCCACGTGTTCGCCTGCCCGCCAGTCCGGGAAAATCATCCCGAGTTCAGGGCCGCGGCACCGGCCTGAGAAATCGACGCATTCCATCAGAAGACCCGCAGGGGATTCAAAAGCAGCATCCGCATCGCCCCGAGCTCGGCCGGCGTTCCCGGCTTCCAGCGGGAGATGAGATAGGCGTTCTTCTCGTAAAAGAGGCTTCCCGCTGGAAGCGCGGTCAGGGTCGTGGAGGTTGCGAATTCGCCCCAGGTGTAAAGCCACGGACGGACCCAATAAACGTAGTCGCCGTCGGAAGGGGCGTAGAAATAAGTCCCCGCCTTGAGCGGCAGGCCGCCTCCGGCCTCCAGGTTGCTGACGGACGTCTCCAGGCGGAGGCAGAAAAAGCCGTAGCCCGCCTTGTCGTTGACCAGACCGACCCAATCGAGATCGGTCGGTGCGATGTGGGCCAGCCCGAACGGCTTGTCCGGAAGCTCCCGTAAAGGCTTTTTAACCAGGATCTTGTTGGCGTCTTCGTAGACGATCGTATCGAATAGTTCCTTGAACAGGACCATCTCGTCGTTGCGCAGGGCGATCACGCCAAGGTCCTTGTCGACCCGGGTCCGGGTTTCGGCGATGAAGTAGGGCGCGCCCTGGGCCAGGGTGTACTTGACCTCGAGGAAGACGTCTTTGATATGCGGCATGGGTCCCTTGCGGGCGTTGAGGTAGACCAGGGGGCCGTTCTTTTCGGCGAAGGATTGGGGCGGGTTCCAGTCGAAGGAATGATCCCAGGCGATCCCCGGGGTGAAGACATCGGGGTTCCAGTGGATGACGCCGGCCTTGTTATAGAGCTTGACGCCTGCCATCGGGTCTTCGATAGTCAGGATCTGTCCGCTCTGGGGGCTGAACGCCAGAATCAGCCTTTCGCCGCGCGCGGTCTTGCCGAGTCCCTCGCCCGTCAGCGCGAAAGCCGGCGGGTAAGCGGGGGGGGGATCGGACAAGAAGACACGGAGAAGTTTCGTTCCGCGAGCGGAGGCGTCGATCGCGACCGCGATCTTGACGGTCCGGGTCAGGGGATGGGTCTTGGCCTGGGATTCGGGAGGGATGGAATCCTTGCTCTCGATGATCTGGCAGGGGAGGAGCCGCTCGCCGTCATAGACGGCGAGCCCCGCCCCTTCGAGGCTGGCCTTGGGTGCTGTGACCGTCAAATAGACGATCTCGCCGCGGCGGACGATCCCGGCCGTCTCCTCGATCAAAAAAGATTGGGAGAATCCCTCTTGCGCCGTAGCCGGAACGCCGCCGGCCGCGGGGGAAATGCCGGCCATTTCCAAAACCTTCGGGCCTTCGGTCTCGTCCTCGATGCAGTGGAGGAAGGCTTTATAGGATGTGTTGGGCTGCCAGGCGTAGCGAAGACGGGCTTCATAGAGGCCCGGCTCGAGATTCTTGGTGGTATCGACGGGCCGTCCGTTCTTTAATATTTGAACGTCCGGCCAGGGTCGGCCATACGGCAGATCGACGTCGATGAAACGAAAAATCTTACCCTTCACCTCGAATCCCGCTTTGATCAGGTAGATGGGCCCCGCGACTGTCGGGGCCTGGAATTCGAGCTTGAGGACGGCGGCCGAACACGGACGCGCCGCGGCCAATCCTATAAAGAACAGCACGATCAGGTTAGTCAATCGATTCTTCATATCAGTTGCTCTTAGCAACGAATTCATTGGCCGAATCATTGGGAATAACTTGGTTTTTTGTCGTTGCGAGCGAAGCGTGGCAACCTTTTATCATTTTCCTTCCTCAAAAAATAACTCCATCGAGGTCCCCACGCACCGCCTTTGGCGGTGCTCGGGACGACAATTCATATTCGCTTTCATCGGTTCAGCGTTAGCTTCGGATAGGGCATCCTTCTGATCGCGCCCAAGGCCGGTGATAGGGATTGACGGCCGCGGCCGGGATCTCAACGGCGTCCCCGCCGACAAGAGATTGCACGTCAAGAGGCATCCTGTTGTAGACGCCGACCTCGCGGCCCGCCCTCCAGAACCCGTCCTCGATGACTGCGTACTCGATCGGGAAAACGAGCCGTTTCTTTTCGTCGAAGCCCATGAAGGCGACGTCGATCATCAGGGCGACCGCGTCCCCCAAAGGCTCCCGGGTATAAGGGGTCACGGCCCCGAAGCCCTCCTGGCATTCCGAACAGCCGGTGTTGTGAATGAAGGTGTAAGGTTCGCGGGGCGTCCGGAATCGCCCCCGAACGTCCTTGAGCCGGGTATTCTCCAGATAAGCCTTGCCGGCGGCGTCGATGGAGCGGGAGGGAAGGCCCTTCCAGGCTGCCTGGATGGTGGCCTTCATCACGGCGTGATAGAGGCCGCGCAGGGCGGCCAGAAACTGATCCTCGGCGAAGGTCCGTTCGCCGCCGGCCTTGACCGTCCGGCGCATGACGCCATGGTAGCCCTGGAAGGTCGGGCTGAGGCCGAGCGAGACGAATTCGCCGTCGCGGATCGTCCGATTTGTGGCCGGCCCGATGACGCTCCGGCCGCGCGGGCCGGAAGAGACGATGGTCGGGAAGCCCGTCCGCCCCGCGCCCAGCCGTTTCATGATGTAATCGCCGACGGCGGCCACATCGAGCTCGGCGATTCCCGGGCGGATCGCCGCCAACATGCCCAGAAAAGCGGCGTCGGCGATTGAGGCGGCGGTGCCGATCAAAGTCAGCTCGAGCGGCGATTTCTCGTATTTGATCCGCCGCAGCAGGTCGGTATCGAAGATCACGTTGTCCGAGCCGAAACGGCCCTGGAGCATCAGGATATGGTCGTGCGGGACGAACTGCCCGCTCGAGGCGACGGCCAAGCGGATCGGCCGGCCGGGCTTGGCCGGGACGAGAGACGCGACGAGGTCCTCGATCGTCCCGAAGCGGGCGAAGCGATAGTCCTCGTCCGAGATCTGGAATTCGCGGAGCAAAGCCACCCGAACGCCAGAAGCCCGGGTGCAGTCCTCGATGACATGGCCGCCCTCGGAGCCGGCCAAGGCTACCGGTGGACCCGTCCGCGGTACGATCACTCCGTACCGTTCGATGATCGGGTCGTTGATGCCGGCCAGCCAAGCCGCGTCCGAGCGGTCGAGCTCGGACCCGCAAACGTAGAGCAGGTCGTACCCGCGATCCGCCATGGCCTTGCGGACGGCGGCCCAGCGGCGGCGGTATTCGGCCGCCGTGACGGACTTGCCGCGGTCCACAAGCGGCGCCTGCCGCTCGACGATGGCATCGGCGAGGAGGGCGTTCATTTCTTTTTTGGCGCCCCGATCGCGCCCTTGACGCCTTCCTCGAACGGCTCGGTCAGGATGGGGACGATCCAGCCCTCGGGGCTCTCGAGATAGGTCTCGATGTCCTCGGCCAGACCGACGGGATGCTTGAGCATGCCGTAGAGAGCATCCAGCCGGCCGGCGAAGCCCTGCTCCTTGGCGAAAGCGAAGGGCAGCCAGGCGTTGCGTTCATAGTAGAGGCTCCCGGCCTTGACCGCGAGCAGCCGAGTTTGATTGTTGGAGCCGAAGGAGTCGACGATTCCGCGCGACATGTAGTACCACGGCCCGTGCTCGATGTAAATGTGCGGTTGCTCCTGGGAAGCCGAGCCGCCGTGCAGGTTGGGCAAGGCCTGGTCGAGGAACAGGCTGGCAAAGCCGAGGCCTCGGGAGTCGCTGTAGAAGGCGATCCAGGGCACATCGGTCCGGATGCGGGCGGCGTGTTTGGGATGCATGCGGGAGGAGGCGAAGTCCAGGGTTGTGAGCTTGCCGTCGACTCCCCGCCAGGCGGCCTTGTTGAAGACCGCCTTGTTGAAGACGATCTCGGCGTTGCGCAGGGATTCGACGAAGATGTCGTTCTCGATGGTCATGGCCGACTCGGCCAGGATGAAGGGCGCGCCGGCGTAGAAGTAGTAGGTGACGGCCACCTTGATGCCCTTGGGCATGGGCAGGGGCGCCTCGCGCCGGAGCGAGTAGAAAACCGGCCCGGAGTCCTCGCTGTAGGCCGGTTTGTCCCAATCCGAGACGTGGTACCAGGCGTGCGGCGGCGCGTACACGTCAGGGTTCCAGTGCACCGATCCGTTGGTCTCGAGCTTGTGTTCGAGCTTGACGGCCGAGGACTTCTCGACGACCTCGTAGATCGTCCCGCTCTTGGGGTGCAGGACGACCTTGTAGAAGGCGTTCTCGATCGTCTTGCCCAGGCCTTGGCCGGACACTTTCAAGTCGGATTTGAACGCTGGGCGCCGGGCGCCGGGGTTGTTGTAGAACACTAGATAAGTGGCTTTCTGGCGCGGCTTGAGGTCGGTCAGGAAGGCCAGGCTGAAGGACGTCGTGGGGTGATAGCGGACGGTCGTCTTCCCGGTTTTCTCGTCCTTGTCGACCTGGGCTGTGATCTTGGGATCGTTCCAGGTTCGGACGTCGTAGACCTGGAAGGGGACTTCCTCGTAGACGACGTCGTCGCCCTTGCGCTCGGCCCGGACGACACGGATCTCGTCGGCCGACTTGAGATAGGACGACAGGACCCCGAAGGTGGCATGGACCGGCATCCGGGTCCGCTCCAAGCCGTCGTCCTCCGAGACGAGAAGCGAAAGGTAGTTCTTCCAAGCCGAGTTCCAGTATCCTTTGCCGGAGGGCGCCTTTTCTTTGGCCGTCAGGGTTTTCACGGTCTTGCCGGCGCCGCCCTCGAAATCGGCCTTGATCTCGTAGGCTTGCCGCGCCTCCCAGCTCCAGCGCACCTTCAGCTCGAACGGCTTGGCGGCGTCGATTTCGGGTGCGGTCGTCTCCCGGCCGCCCTGCAGGAGGGCGAAGTTGCGCGCCCTTTGGCCGTTGACGGTGATCCGGATGAGCGTCCAGTTTCCCGCGCCGAGGGCGGCGGGAGCGGCTTGGAAGCCGAGCTTGATCGAGTACCAGGGTTCGCCGGCCGTCGGGTAGCCGAAATCGGCCGCCGAGGCCAAGCCGGCGATCAGGGCGAACAAAGCGATCGCGGGGAAAAGCTTGCGCATGGACCCTCCTAGGGAGCGGGACGAAATCGCTTCATATTTATGACAATGTGTAGTAAAAAGCAAGGCGAGGAACGGGTCCGATGCGCCTGACAACCATCGACATCGCGGTCATCGCCGCGTATTTCGCCTTCAACCTGGCGGTCGGCCTTTATTATCGCAAGCGGGCCACTCGCAGCGTCAACGACTTTTTCATCTCCGGCCGAAACGTGTCCTGGTGGCTGGCCGGGACGTCGATGGTGGCCACCACCTTCGCCGCCGACACCCCCCTGGCCGTGACGGGATTGGTCGCCCGCAACGGCATCGCCGGCAACTGGATTTGGTGGAGCATGGCCGCGAGCGGCATGCTGACGGTCTTCTTCTATGCCCGCCTTTGGCGGCGGGCCGGAGTCCTGACCGACGTCGAGTTCGCCGAGATCCGCTACAGCGGCGGGCCGGCCCGCTTCCTGCGCGGCTTCCGGGCCTTCTACCTTGGACTGCCGATCAACCTGATCATCATGGGCTGGGTCAACTTGGCCATGGTCAAGATCCTGATGCTCGTCCTAGGTGTCACCAAGGTCCAGGCCCTGCTGATCGCCGTGGCGATCATGGTCCTGACCGCCTCGATCTCGACCCTGTCCGGGTTGTGGGGTGTGCTGGTCACCGATCTTTTCCAGTTCGTCCTCAAGATGGGCATGGTCATCCTTTTGGCGATCTTCGCCGTCAAATCGCTGGGCGGCATGTCCGGGCTGGTGGCGGGAATCAAAGCCATCGACGCGACCCGGGCCGGGCACGGATCGCTGCTCTCGTTCGTCCCGGACCTGAACTCGGCCTGGATGCCGTTTTTGACCTTCTTCGTCTATGTGGCCGTCAATTGGTGGGCCTCCTGGTACCCGGGAGCCGAGCCGGGCGGCGGGGGATTCATCGCCCAGCGCATCCTCTGCGCCAAGGACGAGAAGAACGGCCTGCTGGCGACTCTTTGGTTCAACCTGGCCCATTATGCCCTCCGGCCCTGGCCTTGGATCATCGTGGCTCTGGCCGCGGTCGTCCGCTTCAGCGGCGACCCCGCGTTCGCCGCGGACCCCGAATCCGGCTATATCCGGATCCTGATGGCCGACCTTCCGGCCTCCCTGCGGGGGCTGATGCTGGCCGCCTTCGCCGCCGCGTATATGTCGACCATCGGAACCGAGCTCAACTGGGGTGCCAGCTACCTTATCAACGACCTCTACCGGCGGTTTATGGCCCGCGGCCGCGGCGAGAAGCATTATGTCCGGGCCTCGCAGGCGGTAACCATGCTCTTGATGGTTCTCTCGGCCATGGTGACCTTCTTCATGGATTCGATCGCGGACGCCTGGAAGTTCATGATCGCCATTGGGGCGGGAACGGGACTCGTTTACCTGCTGCGCTGGTTCTGGTGGCGGATCAATGCCTGGAGCGAAATTTCGGCCATGCTGGCCGCCTTGGTCACTTCGGTCACTCTCCGGCTCGGGTTCGGCTGGAAGGAGAGCGACCCGCTCCAGTTTGCCTGGATCGTCCTGATCACCGTGGCGGTTACGACGGTCGTCTGGTTGACCGTAACCCTGCTGACGGGACCCGAACCGCGCGAGGTCCTACTGGCTTTCTATAGGCGCGTCCGGCCCAGCGCGGCGCTCTGGGGACCCGTGGCTCGGGAAGCTGTCGATGTCCCGCCGAGCCGGGACGGAATCTTCAACCTTAAGGATTGGCTGAGCGGCGTCGCGATGATCTATGCCTTCCTCTTCGGCACGGGCAAGATCCTCTTCGGCGCCTGGCCGATCGGCCTCGTCTTCCTTGCCTCCGGCGCTCTCTTCGGGGCGGTCATCTACTTCGACTTGCGCCGGCGCGGCTGGAAGATGATCGGCGAATAACGGAGTCACCCATGGCCCATCGCATCGTCACTTTCGGCGAGCTCCTGCTCCGGCTGTCGCCGCCCGGGCGGGAGCGGTTTTTCCAATCCGACCGATTGCAGGCGCGGTTCGGGGGCGGGGAGGCCAACGTGGCCGTCTCCCTGGCCCGCTTCGGCCGGGAAACGAGCTTCCTCACCGTCCTGCCGGACAACCCCGTCGCCGAGGCCGGGATTGCGGAGCTCCGTCGGCATGGCATCGATACGGGCGGCATCATCCGGCGCGGTCGGCGGATGGGAATCTATTTTGCGGAAACGGGGTCCGGGCCGCGGCCGTCGACCGTTCTCTACGATCGCGACGGCTCGGCCATATCCGAAGCCGGGCCGGGGGACATCGATTGGGCTAGGGCCTTCGCGGGCGCATCCTGGTTCCATGTCACCGGGATCACGCCCGCCCTCAGCCGAAGCGCCGCCGACCTGACCCAGGAGGGGATGATCGCGGCCAAGGCGGCGGGGCTCACGGTCTCGCTCGACTTGAACTACCGGGCCAAGCTGTGGCGCTACGGGGTTCCGGCTGCGGAGGTCATGCCGACGCTCGCGGCTCGGGCGGATCTTCTCCTGGCGAACGAGGAGGATTGCCAGAAGGCGCTGGGCCTGAAGTGCTCGCCCGGCGGTGACGGGGCGTTCGACCTCAAGGCCTATGAAAAGCTGACGGCGGACGTCCTGGCGGCCTACCCGAACCTGGCCCGGGCGGCGGTGACGCTGCGGACGAGCCGCAGCGCCGATCGCAACGGCTGGTCCGCGGTCCTGCGAAGCCGCGCCGGATTCCTGGCCGGCCCGTCCCACGAGATCGAGAATATCGTGGATCGGGTCGGCGCCGGAGATGCCTTTGCCGCCGGTCTCATCCACGGACTCCTGGCCTTCGAGGACGACGCCCGGGCCCTGACCTTCGCCGTTGCCGCGTCCTGCCTCAAGCACACGGTGGCGGGCGATTTCAACCTGGTTTCGGAGCGGGAGGTCCTCGATCTCGTTGCGGGCGACGCGTCTGGGCGGATCCGGAGATGAGGGAGGGCACCATGCACCGCGATGAAACCCTGGCCTTCCTGCTCGAGCACAAAGTGGTGGCGGTCGTCCGGATGACCGATCCCGAAAAGCTCTTGCGGGTTGTCGAAGCCATTGAAAGGGGCGGCGTGCGGGCCGTCGAGATCACCATGACCGTGCCCGGGGCCGTGGACATCATCCGCGGCCTGGCCGACCGTGGGCTGCCCGGCATCCGGCTGGGCGCGGGAACGGTCATGGACGCCGAGACGGCGGTCGCCGTGATCGAGGCCGGAGCCGATTTCGTCGTCTCTCCGGTCGCGGACGCCGGGATGATCCGGGAGTGCCGCCGCTGCGGCGTTTTGGTCGCGCCGGGGGCTTTCACGCCGGCTGAGATCTGGCGGGCCTGGAGCGAGGGCGCCGACATCGTCAAGGTTTTCCCGGCCACCTCGCTCGGGCCGGCGTATTTCAAGGACCTCAAAGGGCCGTTCCCGGGCATCCGCCTGATGCCGACGGGCGGGGTGACGCCGGGCAACGCCCGGGCCTTTATCGACGCCGGCGCCTGCTGCGTCGGGCTCGGTACGGCGCTCCTGGACAAGGCCCTGATCGCCGAGGGGCGCTGGGACGATCTGACGGCCCGGGCGGCTGCGCTCGTCGCTTCGCTCCGCTGATTTCGGCACAACGGGAAGATCGGTTGGGGCGTTGCTTCCGGAACCGGATTCGGTTAGAATAGCGCCCAATTAGCTTTGCTTCGCTGGCTGTGTGAAGCTGCGACCTTTTTCATAATCCCCCTTCGGCTTGATTTCCCCAAACCCCGAAAACAGCCAGCCCTTCCTCCCCCAGGGGCGGGGGAGGCGGCCGACGATCTCCGGCCCCGAGGACAGGATGACGACGCCGACGAAAGACTCGTGCCCGCTGCCGCCGCCGGGAGGATTCTGGAGGCGCGATTTCCTGCTGGCTCTAGTCGGATATTTCTTTCTTTTCTTGAGCGTCGCCCTGTTCTATATCTTTCCCCTCCGGCTCGAATCATTCGGCGCGGCCAAAGCCAAAGTCGGCCTGATCATGGGCATCCACAGCATCCTGGCCATCGGGGTGCGTCCGTTCTTCGGCCGGTTGATCGACCGCAAGGGCGGCCGGGCCATCTCGATTTATGGGCTCCTTTTCTTCATGGCCGTGATCCCGTTCTTCCATCTTGTGCATGACGCCGGTTGGCTGCCGCTCCTATTGCGGGCTTTGAGCGGGATCGCTTGGGGGGTCTCGATGACCGCCAGCATGGCGGTCTGCTCCGACCTCGCCCCGGTCGAGCGGCTGGCCCGTTCGATCGGCGTCATCGGCGTCGCCGGCATCGTGGCCAGTGCGGCCGGGCCGGCCTTGGCGGAGGAGATCGTCCGCCGATTCGGGTACGGGGGCCTCTACAACGCCAGCCTGGCCTTCCTGGCCGCCGCGCTGGCCTGCCTCCTTCTGACCCGGACTATCGAGCCGGCGCTTCGCGATCCGGAGAAGATGACCGCGGCGCCGCTGCGCGGCTACGCCCTGGCCACCCTTGCGGTGGCCGCGGCCATGCCCGTTTTCCACGGCGCCATCCGCGGCTCGATCGTCAATTTCGCCGCCCTATTCGCACGCTCCGCCGGGCTCGGCCGGGTCGGCCCCTTCTTCGCCGTTTTCTCGGCGTCAGCCATCCTGACCCGGATAGTGGCCGGGGACGTTTCCGACCGCTACGGTCGCAAGGCGGTCATCCTGCCGGCCGCGGCCATCATCGGCCTCAATCTGTTCTGGATCTCCCAGGTCCGGTCGAGCTCGATGTTCCTCGTCAACGCCTTCCTGGCCGGGTTCGGGCAGGGCCTGATCTTCCCCGCGCTCAGCACCTACATCATCGACATCGTCGGGCTGGCCCACAAGGGTTTCGGCTTAAGTCTTTACCTGGCCCTCTTCGATGTCGGCATGGGGTTGGGCTCGCCTTTCTTCGGCTGGGTCTCGGACCGGGCCGGATACCGCGGGATGTATATCGTGGCCGGCATCCTGCTCCTCCTTTCCACGGCGGTCTTCGGGCTCAAGGCGCCGAAAGTCCGCCGGGCCGGATGATGGTTTCCGGAAAGCTCGATCATGGTAGAATGATCGGAGCGTCTTTCGTTTCCGAATGGGAGGAATCCGATGAACGTCCATGAAGCCGTCATGACCCGCCGGACGATCCGTCAGTATCAACCTCGCCCCGTCGTCCGCGAAGCGTTGGAGAGACTGGTCGATGCCGGCCGCCTGGCCCCTTCGGCCGCCAACCTGCAGCCTCTCGAGTTCATCGTCGTCGACGAACCCGAGGTCTGCGCGCGGGTCTTTCCGGCCCTCAAGTGGGCTGCCTACATCCATCCCCACGGCGACCCCAAGCCGGGGCAGGAGCCGCAGGCTTACATCTTCGTCCTGGTCAATACCAAGGTGCGGGAGAAGATGTACGAATACGATGTCGGCGCGGCCGTCGAAGCCATGGCCGTCTCGGCTTGGTCCGAGGGGATCGGAAGCTGCTGGCTGATCTCAATCGACCGGGCCAGGATCCAGGAAACCCTGGGGATCCCCGAGCCCTATCGGGTTGATTCCGTTCTGGCCCTGGGGTATCCGGCCGAGACTTCCACCGTGGAAGACTATGCGGACTCGCCGCGTTATTGGAAGAATCCCGACGGCTCGTTCCATGTCCCCAAGCGCAAGCTCCGGGACGTCTGCCACTTCAACGCGTTCTAGCCGGTGATCGCGCCGTCGCGGCTATATGATCCCGGATCAATTGACTCGGGCGCCGGGGATATGATAGTCCTGACTTCGGATTTCCGAAGGAGAGCGGCCCATGCAAGCGATCGGACTTCACTTCGTCGACTGGTTCATCATCCTGTTCTATTTTGTCTTCATCATCGGCCTGGGCTTCTATCTCAAGCGCTACACCAAGAGCGAAGAGGACTTCTTCCTGGCCGGCCGCCGGAACTCGTCCTGGGTCGCCGGGCTGGCCTTCCTCTCGGCCAACCTGGGGGCTCTGGAGCTTCTGGGCATGACCGGCAACACCTACAAGTACGGCATGTCGGTGGCCCATTTCTACTGGATCGGGGCCATCCCGGCCATGCTCTTCCTGGGCATCTTCATGATGCCCTTCTACTACAGTGCCCGGATCAAATCCGTGCCGGGCTATCTCAAGCTGCGCTTCGACGAGAAGACCCGCGTCCTCAACGGCTTCTCCTTCGCCATCATGACCCTGCTGGTCAGCGGCATCAACCTCTACGCCATGGCCCTCGTCCTGCACACGTTCCTGGGCTGGAACTGGGACGTCAGCATGCTGGCCTCGGCGGCCACCGTGGCCTGCTACGTCACCTTGAGCGGGCTCATGTCGGCCATCTTCACCGAGATCATCCAATTCTTCCTGATCTGGTTCGGCCTGTTCCTGGTCTCAATCCTGGGCATCGTTGAGGTCGGCAGCTTCGGCGACATCATGAAGCGGGTGCCCGAGGCTTTCTCCCATCTCTGGCGCAACACCGGCGACCCCTCGGCGAACGGTATGCTGGTGGGGTGGGGCGGCATTGTCCTGGGGCTTGGCTTCGTCCTCTCCTTCGGCTATTGGACGACGGACTTCCTGGTCGTCCAGCGGGCCTTCTCGGCCAAGAACCTGCGCTCGGCCCGGATGACGCCCATCATCGCCTCGTTCTTCAAGATGGCGGTGCCGTTCATCGTCATCGTGGCCGGGCTGGCCGCCCTGGCCCTGTCCAACGACCCCAAGAGCGGGTTCTCGCTGATGAGCGACGGAGGCAAGCTTAACTACGATTCGGCCTTGCCCATGCTCATCGCCCGCTATTTCCCGCGAGGCCTGGTGGGCCTCGGCATCACCGCCCTCCTGGCCGGGTTCATGGCCGGGCAGGCCGGCAACATCAGCGCCTTCAACACCGTCTGGACCTATGACATCTATCAGTCGATCATCCGGAAGAAAGCTTCCCCCAAGAACCTCCTCTGGATGGGCCGGGTGGCGACCATCTTCGCCGTCGTCGTCAGCGTCGGCACCGCCTACTGGGCCAAGAGCATGCCCACGATCATGGACTACATGCAGGCCATCTTCTCCTGGGTCAACGCCCCGCTCTTCGCCACCATGCTCCTAGGGATGTTCGTCAAATGGATCACCCCCAACGGGGCCTTCTGGGGCCTCATCACCGGCATGGGCTCGTCGTTCACGATGTACCTGGCCGTCAAGTTCGGCTGGATTTCGGTCGGTTTCCTGACCATGTCCAAAACGGCCAGCGACATGGCCGCCAACTTCTGGCGGGCCTGGTGGGCCTGGCTCATCACCTTCGTCGTGACCATCGTCGTCAGCTGGTTCACCAAGAAGCGGCCCGAGGCCGAGCTGGTCGGGCTGGTCAAAGGCCTGACGGCGGGAGCCCCCTTGGAGCCGGTCCCCTTATTCAAGCGACCGGCCTTCTACGCCGTTCTGTCCCTAATCGTTTTCGTCGTGCTCAACGTCATCTTTTGGTGAGAAGGAACACCCTCATGACCGATCACACGCCCAAAATGAAGCCGATCTGGTTTTTCGTCGGGGTGATCCTGCTCGTCATGGGCGCGGTCATCCTGGGCTCTGGCGTTTACGACCTAGTCCGCCATGTCGAATCGAACAAGGTCTTGTCCCATCTGCACGCCGCCGTCTGGTGGGGGGGATTGATGACCGCGTTCGGCCTGCTGTTCGTCTGGCTGAACCGGAAATCCACGGTCGACTGAAGACCGGCCGCCGGCGTCAGCTGCCGGCCACGAGCATCTCGGCCACCTTGATCGTGGGGCCGGCGATCGAGCTTCGGAAATCCAGGTCGCTGCCGATCATCTCGACGCTCTGGAGAACATCGCCCAGGTTCCCGGCGATGGTGATCTCCGAGACGGGGTAAACGATTTCGCCGTTTTCGATCCAAAGGCCGAAGGCGCCGCGGGAGATGTCTCCTGTGACCGCGTTGAGGCCGTGGCCAAGGGTCCGGATGAGCAGGAGCGCCCGATCGCAACTCCGGATGATGGCCGCGGGGTCATGCGGCCCGGGTTCCAAAAAGAAGTTGTTCGGCCCGACTCCGCCTCCGTCGGCGTTTCCGGTCACCGGAAGCCCCAGCTTGCGCGAGGCATAGGTATTGCAGAGGAATCTTTTCAGAACGCCGTGATCCACGACCACGGTACGTTGGGCGGGGATGCCTTCGGAATCGAACGGCCCGGTCCCGACCCGGCGGGGCATCAGTCCGTCGTCGATCACGGTCAGCTCATCGCGGCCGATCTTCTGACCCAGCCGATCGGCCAGAAAGGTCGAGCGCTGGTAGACGGCCGTCCCGGAGATGCAGCCGAACAGGAAACCCAGCAGGCTGCCGGTCATCTGCGGCTCGAAAATAACCGGGACGCGCCGGGTTCCGAGCTTGCGGGGGTTGAGCTGGCGGACGGTCCGTTCAACCGCGGTTCGCGCGATCTGCTCGGGCGATTCCAGATCCCGGAAATGGATCCGGCTGGAATGCCAGTCGTCCTCGACCAGGTCGTCCGTTTCGCCCGCTTGGAGGCCGACGCCCAGCCCGCAAAAGGTCTTAGCGTAGGTGCCGGCGAATCCGTTGGAGGCCGCCAGGTAGGTTCGGGCGGCGTGGCTGCTGAACCCGGCGCCGTGGGAGTTCGAAATCCGCTTGTCGGCCAAGGCGATCCGCTCGGTCTCCAGGGCCAGGCGAATCTTCGTCTTGGCCTCGAGCTCGATCACTTCGGGATCGAAGATGTCGAGGGCGTCGGGATCGATGCGGATGGGGGAGAGGTCGGCCAAACCGGCGAAGGGGTCGGGCTGGGACAGCCCGGCCCGTTTGACGGCGTTGCGGATCAACCGCTCGAGAGCCTCTTCCGACATGTCCGAGGAGGAGGCGAACGCCGTGCGCTTGTCCTTGATGACCCGGATGCCGGCGTAGCGTGAGCCGGCTTCGACCAGGTTCTCGATCTGGCCCATGCGGACATCGACGCTGAACTCCTCACCCTCGCCGATGCCGACCTCAATCTCGTCCGCGCCGCAGGAGCGGCCGAACCGCACCAGCCGCTCGGCCAGGGCCAAGTCGTCGCCGGGAGCAAAGGGATCGGGCCTCATTTCCCTCCGACCGTCATTAGAGAAATCTTCAACGTCGGGCAGCCGTCATTGACCGGGACATCCTGCCCTTCCTTGCTGCAAGTCCCGGTCGGCAGGCCGAACGCGAGGTCCGAACCGACCATTTCGATCTTCTTGAGAATATCCACGTTGCTGCCGATCAGGGTGGCCTGCTTGACCGGGGCGGTCAGCCGCCCTTCCTCGATCAAGTATCCCGAGCTGACGGAGAAGGTGAACTTGCCGGAGTCTTCGACCTGGCCGCCCGTGAACCGCTCCGCGTAAAGCCCTTTGCGAACGGAGCGGATGATGTCGGCCGGATCGTCTTCGCCGCGATCGATGTACGTGTTGGCCATGCGCGGGATCGGGTAGTCCGTGTAATCCTGGCGCCGGCCGTGGCCGGTCAGCGAACGGTTCATCAGCTTGGCGCAGAGCTTGTCCTGCAGCAGGCCGCGGACGACGCCTTTTTCGATGAGCAGGGTCTTCTGCGGAATCGTCCCCTCGTCGTCGATGGCGTAGGAGCCGCGGGAGGCGGGGATCGTGGGATCGTCGTAGATGGTGACGGCCGGCGAGCCGACCTTCCGGCCTGATTTGTTCCAGAAGACTGACGTCTTCTTGCGGACGAAATCGGCCTCCAGAAGATGCCCGACGGCCTCGTGGATGAGGACGCCGGCGTGCCCGGGAGCCAAGACGACCGGCATCTCGCCGGCCGGGGCGTCGCGGGCGTCCAGAAGCTCGACCGCTTCGCGGGCCGCCTCCCGGCCGATGGCCGCCGGCGAGGTCGGGCCGGCGAAATGCTCCCAGCCGACCCGGCCGCCGCCGCCCGAATACCCGGATTCGCGCTTGCCGTCCTTCTCGGCGATTCCGACGCAGGTCAGCTTGACCAGGGGGCGCCGATCGATCGCCAAAAGCCCCTCGGAGTTGGCCACGGCGATGAATTGGACTTGGTCCTGGATGGCGGCTTTGACCTTTTTGATGAGCGGAGAAAACTCGCGGCAGGCTTCATAGGCCTCCCGGACCAGGGCGATTTTAGTCTCGAAAGGAGCCTGATCGGGCGGCCGGATGACCCGGTAGACATCGGCGCCGCCTTCCTGCAGACGAAGATCGAGCGCCGGGATCGTCCGGCCCGATGAGGCCACCGCTGAGGCGGCCCGGGCGGTCCGCAGAATCTTGTCCATGGATAAGTCGTTGGTGTAGCCGTAGCCCGTCGTCTCGCCCGCCCAGACGCGCAGTCCGAGCCCCAGGCTGAAGCTCTCGGAGGTGTCCTTGAGGATGTCCTCTTCCATGAAGGCGGAGCGATACTCGCGGTATTCGAGGAAGATCTCGGCGAAATCCCCGCCGCTGGCCAGGGCGGCGTCCAGCACGGAGCGCAGCCCGGCGGCGTCCAGTCCGAAGCGTTGGCGGATATCGAAGGCGGGGGATAGCATGGGATCGCTCCATAGTATAGGGGGTCGGGCCGCGACATTCAATCGCTTTCGGAGGATCTTTTCAATCTAAGCCCGCTTGTCAGCGCGCGAGGGGATTTGTTATGCTGGCGCCAGCTTCATGTGGATCGTTCCGTTCCTTTCATCCAATCCCGTCCAGGAGGGAGCCATGTCGAATCCTGCTCACTTGAAGGCGGCGGCGATCGCTGGCCTCATCTTTCTAGCCTTCGCCGCGGTCCGTGCCGCGGGATCTGAAGCTGCGCCCCAGGCGCCGACGGGGCTGCGGCTTGAGTACATGACCGATCCGCTGGGCGTCGATGTGCGCTTGCCGCGATTTTACTGGACTCCCCGGCCGGCGGTCAGGGGAGAGGGCCAATCCGCCTACCAGATTCTCGTCAGCCGGGATGCCTTGTGCGCCAAAGGCGATATCTGGGACAGCGGCAAGATCGCTTCGACGGCTTTCGTCCACGTCGTCTATGGCGGGAAACCTCTGGCGTCCGCGACCTCCTACTTTTGGAAAATCCGATCCTGGGACACATCCGGGGCCGCCGGGCCCTGGAGCGAGGTCGCCCGTTTCGACACGGGGCTCTTTGAAAAGGCCGATTGGAAAGGCGCCTGGATCGGCGGCGGCGGGCTATTGCGCAAAGAACTCACTCTCGCCGCATCCGTAGTCCGGGCCCGCGCCTATGTCGCAGGGCTTGGCTATCACGAGCTCCGGGTCAACGGCCGAAAGGCCGGCGACGGCGTTCTGGAACCTGGCTGGACAACCTATGACAAGCGCGTTCTCTATGTCACCTACGATTTGACTTCGCTGCTTCGCTCCGGCGCTAACGCGGTTGGAGTTATGCTGGGGCAGGGCTGGTATAAAAACCGGGGACTGCTTCTGCGCCTGGATGTCGAAACGGCCGACGGCGGCCGCGTTTCGCTGGTCAGCGACGCGAGCTGGAAGGCGGCGCCGGGGCCGATCACGGCCGACAGCCTCTACAACGGCGAGGCGTACGATGCGCGGCTCGAGACCCCCGGCTGGGACGAGCCCGGCTTTTCGGACAAGGGCTGGAAAGCGGCTGCGGCGATCGAAGGCCCGAAAGGCGTTCTCTCCGCCCAGATGATGCCCGCCATCCGGGTCATGGACACGATCGTCCCGTTCAAGATGACCAACCCCAAACCGGGCGTCTATGTCTTCGATATGGGCCAGAACTTCAGCGGCTGGGCCCGGCTGCGGGTCTCCGGTCCGTGCGGCGCGGCCGTCCGCCTGCGCTTCGCCGAATTAACCTACGGCAACGGCCTGATCAACCAGGAGAACCTGCGCAGTGCCCGGGCCGAGGACGTTTATACTCTCAAGGGCGAAGGGGAAGAGACCTACGAACCTCGTTTCACCTATCACGGCTTCCGTTACGTGGAGATGACCGGCTTCCCCGGCGTGCCGACAGCGGAGACCTTGCGCGGCCGGGTGGTCCATTCGGGCGTCGGACAGACGGGCTCCTTCTCCTGTTCCAAGCCGATTCTCAACAGCCTCCAGAGGATCATCACCTGGGGCCAGAAGACGAACCTCCACAGCGTGCCCACGGACTGCGACCAGCGGGACGAACGGATGGGTTGGATGGGTGACGCCCAAGGGACGGCCGAAGAGGCGATTATGAACTTCGACATGGCCGCCTTCTATACCAATTTCCTGCGGGATATCCGCGACGTCCAGGACGAACAGGGCCGGATCACCGACACCGTACCTCACATCTGGGGCAGCCGGCCGGCCGATCCGGCCTGGGGCACCGCCTATCCGCTGATCGCCTGGTATATGTACCAGTACTACGGGGACAAGCGGATCCTGGAGGAGCACTACGACGGGCTCAAGGCCTATGTCGAGTTCCTCCGCGGTAAGGCCGAGAACGGCCTCGTCAAATACAGCTACTACGGCGACTGGGTGGCGGTGGACAAGACTCCGGGGGCGATCGTCTCCTCATTCTATTATTACTACGACGTTCGCGTCCTGGCCGACATCGCCGCCGCCCTCAAGCGCGACGCCGAGGCCCGCTCCTACGGCGAGCTGGCGGCCTCGATCAAGGAAGCTTTCCAGGCCGAATATTTCGACCCCAAGTCGAAGAACTACGCCAATGGGACCCAGACGGCCAACGCGCTGGCCCTTTTCCTCGAGCTCGCGCCGGAAGCCGAGCGCGGGGCTGTTTGGGGCAACCTCTTCGACAACATCGCTTACAAGAACGACAGCCATCTGACGACAGGGATCATCGGGACCAAGTACATCATGGAAGTGCTGAACCGGTTCGGCGCCGCCGACCTGGCCTATGACATCGCCGCCCAGACGAGCTATCCGAGCTGGGGCTATATGATCGAGAATGGAGCCACTACCCTCTGGGAGCTTTGGCAGAAGCGGGAAGGCCCGTCAATGAACTCCCACAACCATCCGATGTTCGGCAGCGTCGGCGCCTGGCTGTACAAGACCCTTACCGGCCTCAATCGGGCGCCCGACACGGTGGGTTTCGAAAAGATCCTGATTGCACCCCAGATGGTTCGCGACCTGACCCACGCCTCCGGCTCGATCGGCACGGTCCGCGGACGCCTGACCTCGTCCTGGTCGAAATCGGCCAAATCGATCGCCATTGAAGTCGAGATCCCGTGCGGCAGCGAAGCCGAGATCGTCCTACCGCGGGGAACGCTTCGGGACGTCGTGCTCAAGGAGGGCGGGGTCGTGATCTGGGCCGGGAAGAAGGCGGCGGGAACCGCGGCGGGCGTCCGCTCGGTCGAGGAAGTCGACAAGGACAACCTCGTCCGGATCAAGGCCGGGTCCGGCCGCTACGCGTTCGAGTTAAATGGAGATTGAAGGATTAACTGGGTTGAATTATTTTTTTCGGGGTGCTTCCTTTTTTGGTGTCATTGACATCGCCGCGCGGCCGGCAGTTATTTTCGGCGTGGTCAAAAGGGGAGATTCTTCGGCTGGAGCGGGAATTCGGTGCGTACTGGAAAAAGCAAATTCCTATCCATTCCCAAAAACTACGCTTGAATGTGCATAAATGCGGCTATACAGGCCCAACAAAGCTTCAACAAGAGGGAGGGTTATGAATAAATTTTGTTCGACTACAATGATGGCTGTATTCCTTTTACTCTTTTCAAATGAAATACCAGCACAAACCATACAGTCAAAACTCAATCAAATGGAGTTAATGAAACAATTGCTCGGCACATGGCAGAGCACTATAGACGAAGGCACTGTTCAAATTTTGGAAACTAAGTTATTTGGGAAAGCAGTGATAATAACTGTAACCAATGAAATTAAAGGTGAAAAATCTCCAGTTTTTATGGAGCTTAGTGGTTTTGACGATAGAGATGGCAAAATAAAAGGTTTTTTAGTTTTCCCTAATGGTAAGTATGTTACATGGATAGGTCAGTTCATTACAGAAAATACCATTAGGGGAAATGTGGTTGACAATTTTAATCCAGAAGTTATTTTGTGGATTCATGAGTACGTAATTTTAAATCCTAAAGAAATTATGTCAATCGGGTATGATTCAAAAGGTATAAAAACGGGAGAGTCTAAATTTTCAAAAGTCGAATAGTTGGCCGATCTTGCTGCGTAGTTCCCTTGCCATGATCATGGCTGCAGAAGGGACCGTTCACGCAGCATGACACCGTTGCCCCCAACGGCGCACCCCGAATCGCTTGGAATCCCGGAATCGGGATGTGTCCCTATTTTTTCTTAAAAGCCCACAGGCCGGCGAAGACGAAGTATGCGGCGGTGGCGAACAGCAGATCGATTTTATAACGGGCCGCGTCCATCCGGCCGAGGAAGTAGAGGACCGGGAAGACCAGCCCGACGGCCAGGCTGACGATCATCAGGGGGATCGACCAACGGCGGCTCATGCCGGCCTCCTTGCCGCGGCCTTTCGTTCGGGCCAGGCTTGCAGCAACAGATACAAGACGACGGCGATGCCGTATCCGGGCAGCCATTTGAAGTATAGATGGATGGGCAGGGCGAAGACCGCGACCAGGGTGCCGATCCAGACGGCCAGGACGCGCCAGTTGATCATCCAGCCGTGATGCTCGGCCCGAAATTGCTCCAGCTTGAGCAGCGGCAGTATCCAATGCTCGGTGAAGACGATGGCTCCGATCGGCATCAGGACCAGTCCGTAGATGGCCACGTAGTCCAGCAGCTTCATGAAGACGATCGGGAAGCAGGCCAGGATCGTCGTAATCGTTCCTGCCGCGACGGTCACTTTCCAGCGCGGCCAGCCGGGCGTGATCGTCTGCAGGGCCAGGCCGGCCCGGTAGAGTGTCGGGTTGGCCGTGGTCCAGCCGGCCAGGACGACCGCGCCGACGCCGGCGAATCCGGCCGCCTCAAAGGCCATCAGCCCGGGGTTCATCTCGCGGCCGACGGCGGCCACCATGACGCCCGAGCAGATCCAGGCCAGATAGTGCCCCGGGAATACGCCGAAGGCCGTGAAAAACCCGTACGTCCAGCGCTTGGCATAGCGGAATACGGCCATGTCGGAGAGCCCGATGTGCATGGCCAAGTTGCAGAACCAGGCGAAGAAGAGGATGTGCCAGAAGCCCAGCGGCTCCTGGCCGGCGACCGGGATGCCGTTCCAGATCTTGGTTCGGGCGATCTCCCAGAGGTTGTCGAAGTTCGTGTGGACGCCCAGCTTGGGCAGGGAGGCCAGGGCGCCGGCGATGAAGACGAGGAAGATCCAGGGCGATACGCCCTGGGCGAAGCGGCTGAGCTTTTCGAAGCCCAGCACGGCCAGGGCCGTAAAGGCGGCCCCCAGGCCGATGGCTAGGAGGACCCAGCCCAGGCTGTTGGGTAGGACGTCGGTCAGCTTGGGGCTCTTGATGCCGAAGGCCAGGCCGATCGCCGTGGCCGAGACGGCGATCATGGCGCCGGCCAGGATGCAATAGAGGATGGCGTTGGCGATATTATAGACGACGGTCAGGCCGGGACCGGCGATCTTGCGCACGTACCAATAGAGCGTCAGCCGGGTGCGCACGGCGATCGGGGCGCAGACGAACGTCCAGGACAGGACGGCCAAAATATTGCCGATGAGCAGGCCCAGGAGCAGGTCGCCGAACGAGACGCCGTGCAGGACGAAGAAGGCGCCGATGACGAACTCGGTCGCCGCCACGTGCTCCCCGGCGAACAGGCCCATAAACTTCGAGGCCGATTGAAGCTTGTCGGGATGGACGGGCTCGCGGTCGAACTCGTTCAGCTGATCCAATTGAGCGGCGATTGCGGCGAACTTACCGGTGCGGGCCATACCGGCCTCCTCTGGAAGCGTTCGGAGCCCGATCATATACCGATCCCGACGGCAGGGACAAGACCAAGCTGAACGGGACGGGAATCGTGCGGGGAGGATCCGGGTTTGACGATCCAAAGCGATGACCTTATAATCCCGGGGTGAAGAAAACAGCTTGGCTCGACGCGGCCGATCGGGTTATTACGGCCGCTTTGCGCGAGGACGCCCCTAAGGGGGATATCACTTCGCAGAGCCTTCTTCCCCCGGGCCTGCTGGCCAGGGCCGTTTTGATGGCCAAGCAGGATGGCGTTCTGGCCGGCCTGGAAGTGGCCGCCCGGGTCTTTCGCCGGGTCGATCCGCGCGTCTCGTTCAACCGCCTGCTCAAGGACGGCGATCGGTTTCGTCCCGGCGATATCCTGGCCGAAGTCGAGGGCAAGGCGGCCGGGCTCCTGCTAGCCGAGCGGACGGCACTCAATTTCCTGCAGCGCCTGTCCGGCATCGCGACCGTAACCCGCCGTTATGCCGACGTCCTGGCCGGGACGAAGACCCGGCTCCTCGACACCCGTAAGACGACCCCGGGGCTGCGCGTCCTGGAGAAACAAGCCGTGGCCGCCGGCGGCGGCGTCAACCACCGGATGGGTCTCTCCGATATGGTCCTGATCAAGGACAACCATCTTCTCCTCGTCCCCGGCATCGCCGATGCCGTCGCCCGGGCCCGCCGCAAGGTCGGCCGCGGCATGAAGATCGAGGTCGAGGTGACGAGCTTCGCCCAGGCCCGCGAGGCCGTCGAGGCCGGGGCCGATCGGATCATGCTCGACAACGTGTCTATCGCGGCCATGCGCAAGATCACAGCCTGGGTCGCAGGCCGCGTCCCGATCGAAGTTTCGGGCAATGTCGACCTGAAGCGCCTGCCCGCGATCGCCGCTCTGGGCGTCGCTTTCGTCTCGATCGGCCGTCTGACCCATTCCGCTGCCGCGGCGGACATCAGCCTGGAGCTGATCGGCCCGCTGGGCCGCGACGAGCCCCGGGTCCCATTGGATGGGTTGGAGCGAAGGCTCCGCGAGAAGGTCGATCATGGCCGCGGCTGAGACGATTCGGACCGACGTCCTGATCATCGGCTGCGGCATCGCCGGGGCCAGCGCCGCTTTCGAGGCGGCCAAGGCCGGCCTGAACGTGGTCGTCCTGGCCAAAGAATCCGCGGCCGAGGAATCGAACACCTACTACGCTCAAGGCGGGATCGTCACCTTGGGTCCCGACGACGAACCCGCCATCCTGCGCGACGACATTATCCGGACCGGCGACGGATTGAGCGATCCCGCCGCGGTTGACATCCTGGTCGCGGACGGCCGGGCTCTCGTCGACAGCGTCCTGCGGGGCGAGCTGGCGGTGCCGTTCGACCGCGACGCGTCCGGCGCTCTCGACTACGCCCAGGAGGCCAGCCATTCCCGACGGCGCATCCTCCACGTCGAGGATACGACCGGCCGCACGATCGAGGAGCATTTCCTAGCCGCCCTGGCCCGCTTTCCCACCATCCGCCTCCTGACCGGCCAGACCGCGGTCGACCTGCTGACGGTGCCGCATCATTCGAAGGATCCCGTCGCGTACTACCGGGAGCCGCGCTGCCTGGGAGCCTATGTCCTTGAGAACGCTTCGCGGCGCGTCCGGACGATCCTGGCCCAGACGACCGTCCTGGCTACGGGCGGCTGCGGGTCCGTCTTCCTGAACACTTCGAACCCTCCCGGTGCCAACGGAGCCGGCTTCGCCATGGCTTACCGGGCCGCGGTCCGCATCGTGAACATGGAGTACGTCCAGTTCCATCCGACGATCCTCTATCACCGCGACGCGCCAGGATTCCTGATTTCGGAGACGGTGCGCGGCGAAGGGGCCCGGCTCAAGACCCTGGACGGCCGGACGTTCATGGAGAAATACAGCGACCGGGCTGACCTGGCCCCGCGTGACGAAGTGGCCCGGGCCATTTACGAGGAGATGATCAACGCCAACACCAGCCATGTCCTTTTAGACCTGGCCTCCTACGCGACCATCGATATCGTCAAGCGGTTCCCCAACATCGCCAAGACCTGCGCCCGCTACGGCATCGACATCGCCCGCGACCCCATCCCGGTCGTCCCGGCGGCCCACTACTGCTGCGGCGGCGTCCTGGTCGACGGGCAGGGGAGGACGTCGCTCAAGGGGCTCTATGCGGTCGGCGAAGTCTCCTGCACGGGTGTCCACGGTGCCAACCGGCTGGCCTCAACCTCGCTCCTGGAGGGTCTGGTCTGGGGGACGCGGGCGGCCAGGGATATCGTCGCCCGCTTCGCCCCGGCCGAGCTCATCCCGGATTCCGAAATCCACGAGTGGTATTATCCGACCCGCGAGGAAGCCATCGACCCGGCTCTGATCAACCAGGACTGGCTGACCATCCGCTCGACCATGTGGAACTACGCCGGCGTCCTGCGCCGGGGCAAGCGGCTGGAGCGGGCCAAGGCGGATCTGGAGTATCTGCGCCACCGGATCGAACGGTTCTACCGCGAGGCGGTCATGGACGCCTCCCTGGTCGGGCTCCGGCACGGCATCGAGACGGCCCTCCTCATCGTCCATGCCGCCCTGGCCAACCCCGTCAGCGCCGGGGCCCACTACCGGGTCGACTGATCTCCCGACCTCGGGAAACGCGGTTCGGAGTACCGTCCCGGCGGCTTCGGGTCTTTAACGCCTTTTCCCACAGTTCGTCTCGGCACATGCAGCCGAAGGCGCTTACCGGTTCCCTCCTTGGAAGGAGGGGCTGGGGAGGTGATATCAATAAAATTAAAAGTGTTCGGCGCCTTCGGAATTAAGTATCTTACGGAACTCCGCATGTTTGTCTATAGAGGTTCCTTTGACCGCATTATGGTCTCTGGGAGCCGGATGTTCTATAATAAGCCGTTAATTTTCAGGCGGAGAGAACCCCATGGCCGACGGACCGGATGTGAAAAGCACGCTTAACCTGCCCCAGACGCCCTTCGCGATGAAAGCCAAGCTGTCCCTGAAGGAGCCTGAGCTCCTCCAGCGTTGGGAACAGATCGGCCTGTATGACAAAATTCAGGCCGCCCGGGCCGCGTCCCCCTCCTTCGTCCTGCACGACGGGCCGCCCTATGCCAACGGCAACATCCACTTGGGTACGGCCATGAATAAGATCCTCAAGGACTTCATCATCAAGTCCAAGACCATGCAGGGCTTCCGGGCGCCCTACCTCCCTGGTTGGGACTGCCACGGCCTGCCGATCGAGATTCACGTCGACAAGCTGCTGGGGGACAAGAAGAAGGAGCTCTCGCTCATCCAGATCCGCGAGGAATGTCGGGCCTACGCCCTGAAATACCTGGACATCCAGCGATCGTCCTTCAAGCGCTTGGGCATCCTCGGCGAATGGGACAAGCCCTACATGACCATGGACCCGGCTTTCGAAGCCGAGGTCATCCGGCATCTGGCCGCCTTCTTCGCCTCTGGCAACGTCTTCAAAGGCAAGCGGGCCGTCCACTGGTGCCCGGTCTGCAAGACGGCCTTGGCCGAGGCCGAGATCGTCTACAAGGACAAGACCTCGCCCTCGATCTATGTCAAGTTCCCGGTCGTTTCAGACCTGTCCGACATCTCGCCCGCCCTGGCCGGGCGCAAGATATCGGTCATCATCTGGACGACGACCCCCTGGACCCTGCCGGCCAACCTGGCCATCGCTTTCCATCCCGAGCATGACTACGCGGCCTGGGAGTCCGGCGGCGATGTCTACATCACAGCCCACCGGCTGATGCCCATGGTGGCCGAGATCTGCGGCTTAAAAGACCCCCGGGTCCTGGCCGTCTTCCCCGGCCGCGTGCTGGAGAAGCGCAAGGCCCGACATCCCTTCATCGATCGGGACTCGCTGTTCGTCCTGGCCGAGTACGTCAGCCTGGAGGACGGAACAGGCGCCGTCCACACCGCGCCCGGCCATGGCCACGACGACTTCCTGACCGGGGTCGCCTACGGCCTGGACCCTTACGCTCCGCTCGACGACGAGGGCCGCTTCCTGCCCGAAGTGGAGAAATACGCCGGCCTCAACGTCTTCAAGGCCAACCGGATCATCAACGAAGACATGAAAAAGGACGGCTCGCTCCTGCACGAGAACGAGATCTCCCACTCCTACCCCCATTGCTGGCGGTGCAAGAGCCCGGTCATCTTCCGGGCCACGGCCCAATGGTTCATCTCGATGGACGCGGCCGGGCTGCGAACGAAGGCCCTGGAGGCGATCAAGCGTGTCCGCTGGGTGCCGGCTTGGGGCGAAGAGCGCATGGCCTCCATGATGGCCGGCCGGCCGGATTGGTGCATCTCCCGTCAGAGGTCCTGGGGTGTCCCTATTCCCGCCTTCGACTGCCGCCAATGCGGGCATGTCCTGGCTGACGAGGCGATCGCCCTGCGAGTGGCCGACCTCTTCCAGGCCGGCGGTTCGAACGTCTGGTTCGAGAAGACCGCGGCCGAGCTGCTGCCGCCGGGGACGGTCTGCCCGCAGTGCGGCTCGTCCGACCTTGAAAAAGAAAGCAACATCCTCGACGTCTGGTTCGAGTCGGGGGCCAGCCAAAACGTGCTGGGTAAGCGCCCCGATCTGCCTTGGCCGGCCGACGTCTACATTGAAGGCCACGACCAGCACAGGGGCTGGTTCAACAGCTCCATGGTTATCGGGGTCGGGGCCAAGGGCAGCTCGCCCTATCGCGCCTGCATCACCTGCGGCTTCGTCCTCGACGCCAAGGGCCGGGCCATGTCCAAATCGGCCGGCAACGTTATTGAGCCTAAGGAAATCATCGCCCGCGGCGGAGCCGAAATCCTGCGCCTGTGGGTGGCCATGCTCAATTACAAGGAAGACGCCCCCTACGGGGTGGAGATCGAGGCCCGCATCGTCGAGGCTTACCGGAAGATCCGCAACACCTGGCGCTTCCTCCTGGGCAACCTTTCCGACTTTTCGCCCGACACGGATGCGGTTCCGGCCGCGGAGATGGAACCGCTGGACCGCTGGGCTTTGCGCCGCTTTACCGAGGTCGGCCGGCGCATGCGCAAGGGCTATGCCGACTACGAATTCCACGTCGTCTATCACGCCCTGGCCCAGTTCTTCACCGTCGACTTGAGCGCCTTCTATCTGGACGTCCTTAAAGACCGTTTATACTGCTCGGCCAAGTCCTCGCGGCTGCGCCGTTCGGCCCAGACGGCCCTCTACCGCATCCTGCGGGACTCCCTGACCCTGATGGCCCCCATCCTTCCGTTCACGGCCGAGGAAGCCTGGGACGTTCTCCCGCCCCGGGTAGGCCGTGAGGAATCGGTCCATTTGGCGCTTTTCCCCGACCTGAAAGAGGAATGGATGGACGACGTCGAGGCTGCGGAGTGGGAAGAACTGCTCACGGTCCGGGAGACGGTCCTCAAGGTCCTTGAAAACGCCCGCGAGCGGAAAGAGATCGGCACATCGTTGGAGGCCCGGGTCCGCCTGGGGGTGCAGCCGGCGCAGGCCGGCCTGATCGAGCGGTATCGCGACCAGCTCGCTTCGCTGTTCATCGTCTCCGACGTGGCTGTCGAGCCGGCTGCGGGCGACGCCCTGGAAGCCGCCGTCAGCCCCGTGCCGGGCGGCAAATGCCTTCGCTGCTGGACCTATTCCGAATACGTCGGCACCAGTCCGGACCATCCGGAGTTCTGCCGCCGCTGCGACGACGTCGTCTCGGGGAGGGCGCGATGAAGAAGAATTGGCCATACTTGGCTTTGATGGCTGCGCTGGTCGGGCTGGATCAGGCCTCCAAGGCCCTGATCGAAGCGAAGATCGGCCTGCACGAGACGATCCCTGTCGTCCGCGGGTTCTTCAACCTGACCCATCTCCGCAACAAGGGGGCCATCCTGGGCGTCTTCAACGCTTCCGGCAGCCGCCTCGTCCCGCTGGGGCTCGGCCTTCTGGCCTTTGCCGCCATGATCCTGGTCGCGGTCTATTTCCTTCGGACACCCGCTTCCCAGAAGCTAGTCCGGGCCTCCTTCGCCTTCATCATCGCCGGGGCCCTGGGCAACCTGGTCGACCGGGTGGCCCACGGCTACGTCGTCGATTTCCTGGAAATGCACGTCAAGAGCTTCTACTGGCCCACTTTTAACGTCGCCGACAGCTGCATCACCATCGGCGCCGTCCTGCTCATCTTCGTCTTTTTTGTGAGGAGACAACCCGCGTGAAACCCATTCTGATCAAGCTCGGTCCGCTGACCATCCATTCCTACGGCTTCATGATGGCCTTGGGCGTAGCCCTCGCCCTGTGGTTCATCTATCGTCAGGCGAAAAAGCAGGGGATGGACGCCCCCCGCCTCCTCGACGCCGCTTTCTACATCATGATCGTGGCCCTCGTCGGGGCCAAGCTGATCCTGCTCCTGGGCAACATCGGCTACTACTTCAAGAACCCCAAGGAGCTCATCTGGGTCGCCCGCACCGGCGGCGTCTTCCAGGGTGGGCTGGCCTTCGGGATCCTGTTCGCCCTGTGGTACTTCCGCCGGCACAAGATGCCGACCTGGAAGATCGCCGACCTGGCCGTCCCGGCCCTGGCCCTGGGCCACGGCTTCGGCCGCATCGGCTGTTTCCTAGCCGGCTGCTGCTACGGCACGGAGTGCGCCCTGCCCTGGAAGGCGACGTTCCATTCCGAATATGCCCATAACCTGACCGGCATCCCGTTGGGAACGCCGCTTCACCCGGTTCAGCTCTACGAGTCGGCCCTCAACTTCCTCAACGCGCTGATCCTGTTCCTTGTCCTGCGGAAGAAGAAGTTCGAGGGGCAGGTCTTCTCCCTCTATGTCCTGAACTATTCCATCATTCGCTACATCACCGAGTTCTTCCGGGGCGACCACCCGGACCGGGCCTTCCTCCTGCGCGGCCCCTCGCCCCTGTTGAGCGTCTCCTACCCCCAGCTTTTCTGCCTGCTGGGGCTGGCCGCGTCCCTGCTGATGCTCCGGATCTTTGCCAAGCGGGCCCGCGTCTAAGCCGTGCCGAAAACCTCGTTCCTCGTCCGGCCCGATGCCGGCGAAGGCGTGCGCCTGGACGTCTTTCTGGCCCGCCAAGTCCCGGATTTTACCCGGTCCCAGTTCCAGCACTTCGTCGATAAGGGCCAGGTCTGGGTCAACGGCGAGGCTCGCAAGTCCGGCATCAAGCTGCGGGCGGGGGACCGCGTCGAAATCGACGTCGAGATTCCCGTGCCCGCGCCGGCCAAGGCCGAGCCGATTCCGCTCGATCTCATCTACGCCGACGCCGACATCGTCGTGATCGACAAGCCCAGCGGCCTGGTCGTCCACCCCGGCGCCGGCAATCGGGATGGGACCTTGGTCAATGCTCTGCTTCATCATTTTCCCGAGATCGAGGGGTTGGGGGAGGAGGACCGTTGGGGGATCGTTCACCGCCTGGACGGCGACACCTCGGGCGTCATGGTCGTGGCCCGTTCGGAGCGTGCCATGGTTGAGCTCAAGCGCCAGTTCAAGGAGCGGGAGGTCAAGAAGATCTATTGGGCCCTGGTCTGGGGACCCATGCATCGCAACTCCGGCACTCTGGATTGGCCGATCGGCCGCCATGTCACCGACGGCCATATCTATTCGATCAAAACCCGCCGGCCCCGCGTGGCCATCACCGAATACCGGGTGATCCGGAACTTCGGCCCCTTTGCCCTGCTCGAAGTCCACCCTCGGACCGGCCGCACCCATCAGATTCGGGTCCATTTGTCCACGGCCGGTCATCCGGTCGTCGGTGACCGCCGCTATGGGGGCCAGAAAGGCCGGCCCAGCTTCCCGCGGCTTTTTCTCCAGGCCCGGGTTCTCGGGTTCCGGCACCCGACGACCGAAGCCTGGATGGAGTTCCAGGCTCCCTTGGCGCGCGAATTGGCCCTGGTCCTCAAAGCCCTTCATCGCGGCGCGGAGCCGCCCCGCCCCCTGCCGAAGAAGCGCCGCCGCTGACGGGGCGGGCCGGATCGGCCCCGCTTGAGGCCGTCCCCCTCTTTGGTGTATGATGGCGTTCACTTTTGCGTGAAATGATGACCTCAAGAGATCTTCGCCACACAATCGCCTGGAGGCTTCCCGCATGAAAGATTACCCCGTCGAAAAAATCAGGAACATCGCCCTGGTCGGACACGGCTCGTCCGGTAAAACGACGCTGGCCGCCGCCGTCCTCTTCGATGCCGGCGTCTCCAACCGCCTGACCAAGGTGGACAAGGGCAACACGATCACCGATTTCGAGCCCGAGGAGATCGAGCGCAAGATCTCGATCAGCTCGGCGGCCTGTTTTGTCGAGTGGAACGATAATAAAATCAACATCATCGACACGCCCGGCTACAGCAATTTTCTGTGGGATACGTCGGCCGGGCTGCGGGCCGTCGACGGCGCCGCCGTCCTGGTGGACGCCGTGGCCGGGGTCGAAGTGGGGACCGAGAAGGTCTGGGAGATGCTGGAGGAGTTCAGCCTGCCCCGGCTCGTCGTCATCAGCAAGATGGACCGCGAGAACGCCAATTTCAGCCGGACGATCGAATCCGTGCAGCAGTTTTTCGGCCGCCAGGCCGTTCCCGTCCAGATCCCGATCGGCGAAGAGAAGAACTTCCGGGGCGTGGTCGACCTGGTCTCTCAAAAGGCCTATCTGTATGAGAAGGACGAGAGCGGCAAGTTCACCGAAGGACCCATCCCGGCTGAAATCAAAGAGGACGCCGAGCACCGCTTCCGCGAGCTGGTCGAGATGATCGCGGAGTGCGATGAGAAACTGATGGAGAAATACCTGGAGGCCGGCGAGCTCCCGGCCGATGACATCGCCAGGGGTTTGAAAAAGGCTATTCTGGCCCGCCAAATCTACCCGGTCTTCGCCGTTTCGGGCGGCCAGAACATCGGCGTTCAGACCCTTCTCGACGGGATTCTCGGCCTGATGCCGACCCCGGTCGAGCGCGGCCCGGTGGCCGCGGTCGTCGCGGGCAAGGACGACAAGATCGCCCCTTCCTCCGACGGCCCGTTCGCCGCGCTGATCTTCAAGACCTTATCCGATCCCTATACCGGCCGCATCAGCGTGATGCGGGTCTTCTCCGGCCGGGCGAACCCCGACGCCCTCCTGGCCAATACGGCCAAAGAGATGGACGAGAAGCTGGGCGGCCTGTTCTTCCTCCAGGGCAAGGAACAGATTCCGGCCGGCCAGGCGCATGCCGGCGACATCGTGGCCACGGCCAAGCTAAAAGCTACGGCCACCGGCGAAACCCTGTCCGGCAAGGGCTGCGGGATCGCCATCCCGGCCATCAAGTTCCCCGCGCCCTCGATCTCCTTCGCCATCGAGCCCAAGACGCGGGCCGACGAAGACAAGATCAGTCAGGCCTCGCATCGGATCATGGAAGAGGATCCCACGGTCGGCTTCGAGCGCGATCCGGATTCGGCCCAGCTTCTGATCTCCGGCGGAGGGGAGCTGCACGTCCGCATCATCACCGAAAAGCTAAAGAAGCGGTATAACGTCGACGTCGAGCTCAAGCCCCCGAAGATCTCCTACAAAGAGACGATCAAGGGGCGGGCCGACGTCCAGGGCCGGCACAAGAAACAGACCGGCGGCCGCGGCCAGTTCGGCGATATCTGGATCAAGATGGAGCCCCTGGCGCGCGGTAAGGACTTTGAGTTCGACGATAAGATCTTCGGCGGGGCCATCCCGCGCAACTTCATCCCCTCGGTCGAGAAGGGGATGCTCGAAGCCCGCAAGAAGGGCGTGCTGGCCGGTTATCCGGTGGTCGACTTAAAGATCATCCTTTACGACGGGTCCTACCACGACGTCGATTCCTCGGACATCGCTTTCAAGATCGCCGCCCATAAGGCCTTCAAGCTGGCCATGCAGCAGGCCAAGCCGACCATCCTGGAGCCGGTCATGAACGTCGAGGTCTACACGCCCGAGCAGTACATGGGCGACATCATGGGCAACCTCAACGGCCGACGGGGCAAGGTCAGCGGCATGGAGCAGAAGGGTACCATGCGCATCCTGAAGGCCGTCGTGCCCATGTCGGAGATGCTCGACTTCGAGCCGACTCTAACCTCGATCACCGGCGGCCGCGGCTCTTTCCTGATGGTTTTCAGCCATCTGGATGAGGTCCCGTCCCACCTCCAGCAGAAGATCATCGCCGAGGCGGTCAAGGAAGGCCGGGTCCGGCAGGAAGAAGAATAGAAAGAGACGGGTCCTGCCTGCTCCGGCGCCGTGTCGGTTATTCACGACTTTTTTCGTCAACTCGTACGAGGAGCCGCATCATGAAGAAATCTCTCCGATTGATTCCGATTATTCTTCTGGCCTCTGGTGCGCTGGCCGCAGGGCTGGCCGCCCAGGAAGGGCCCGATAAGACGCTGACGCTCAAGCTCGGCGATCCGCGCTTCAAGGACAAGACCGTCGACGTGGCGGTGGGGCAGATCCTGGCCATGGAATCGGGGAAGCCGATCTCCTTCGAACAGATGATCAAGGAGATGAAGCCCGTCCCGTTCGTCCATATCGGCGAGACCCACAACTCGATGGCCATTCACGAGCTGCAGGCTCGGATCATCGCCGCCCTCCTGGAGCAGGACCGGCGCCTGGCGGTGGGCCTGGAGATGTATCCCGAGACCCAGCAGGAAGTCCTGACCAAGTGGAGCCTGGGCATCCTGACCGAGGCTCAGTTCATCCGGGAAGGCCTGTGGTACACGACCTGGAATCAGAACTACGCTTTCTACAAGCCCATCTTCGATATCATCAAGGCCGGAGCGATTCCCCTCTACGCCTTGAACGCGCCGCGCGAAATCATCAGCAAGATCCGGATGCAGGGTTGGGATGCGTTGTCCGAGGCGGAGAAGGCCCTGGCCCCCAAGCCCGATCTGAGCAGCGTCGAGCATCGGGAGCTGATGAAGCAGGTCTTCTCCAACGAGGGCATGCCGGCGGCTATGCGGGGCACGGGCTCCAATGCCATGTTCGAGGGCCTGCTGCGCGGCCAATCGGCCTGGAACGAGGTCATGGGGGCCAATGCCGTGAAGGCCCATCAGGTCGAGGGCCGCAAGGTCGTCGTCCTGGTCGGGTCGGGACACCTCATTTACAATCTGGGCCTGAACGCGCGGGCGCATGAGCGCAGCGGCCTGCCGTTCAAGACCGTCGTGGCCGTGCCGGTGCCCAAGGGGCAGGCGTCGATCAAGGTGGCGAGGACCCTGGCCGATTACATCGTCGGCATCCCCGACGAGGCCCGGGCGGTCTATCCCTCGATCGGGCTGGGCTTCAAGAAGGTCAAGGGGATGGACAACCTGGTCATCGAGTCCAAGCCCATCGACGGCGCGGCCGTCGGGCAGGGCTTCGAGAGAGGCGATGTCGTCCTCTTCGTCGATGGCAAATCCTTCAACGAGGCCAACGAGCTACGGATCTATCTGGCGACGTTCGGCTGGGACGCGGAAATCAAGTTCCATCTGCTGCGGGCCGGCGTCGAGAAAGATGTCGTCCTGACGCTCAAGGAGACACCGCCGCCGGCGATGCCTCCGGTCCCCGAGAAGAAGTAAGCGGTCAACGCTTCTCGGTCAGATCGAGGTACATGACCTCGACCAGGCTGGGCCAGCGGCTCCCGGCCTGGGTCTGGACGCCCATCGCCGTCTTGACCTCGTCCAGCGTCTTGCCCTGTCCGACGAGCTCTTTGACCTTGGTCAGCTTCTCTTCCATGCTCTTCAGCAGGGCCCGCAGGTCGTCCTTGGTCAGAGGATCGGCGTGGCCGGAGAGATACGAGTCGGCGGGCAGGTCGATCATCTTTTTCAGAGTGGCGATATAGCCGATCGAGGTCCCGCCCTTCTGGCGGTGAATCAGGGGGTCGCGGCCGGTGAAAGCCAGATCGCCGACAAAGGCGACTTTCTCATCGCGGAAGAGGATGATCGTATCTCCGCTCGTGTGGGCCGGGCCGAAGTGGAATAGCGAGATCTTGAATTTCTTGCCGCCGGGAAGATCCCCGTTCAGGTCGTATGAGCTTTTATAGGTTTGGGTGGGCAGGTAAGCGCGAAGCGCGGCCATCTTCTCGTCCCTGAAGGCCTCTTCCATCTCCCGCTTCGTGCCTTCGCTGGACAGGATCGTCAGCCCGGCCGGGAAGCCGTTCAGGCCGTTGACGTGATCCTGGTCGCTGTGGGTGAGGATCAGGGTTTGGATGGGGTTGGGGGTCGTCTTGGCGATGGCGGCGATCATCTGACGGGCGGCGTCGGCGGACATCTTGGCGTCGATGGCCATGACGAATTTATTGGCGACATAGAATGCGGTATTGGCGCCGCTGCCGCCCTTGACCAGATAGAGAGCCGGGGCGATCTGTTGCACGGTCATCGCGGCCATCTCCGGCATGGCCGGCTTGGCCGCGGGCTGGGTTTGCTGGGCAAAGGCGGGGTGCCCCGCGAATGAGAGGGCCAAAGTCAGGGCGGCTACAAGCGACAGCTTTTTCATCATGAGGTATCTCCTGCGGTGGCTAAAAGGATTTATACTCCGGGCCGCTGAGCAAAGGCAACCCCGCTCCCCGCTAGGAGCGGTTGGCGGGGCCGCGGCGGCCTGGCCCCTTTCCCGCTAGAAGCGGTAGGCGGGGCCGCGATCAGCGCTCGAACAACCGGGCCAGCTTGCGGATCGAAAATTGGCCCAAGACGATCGAGGCCATCATCGCCAGCGAGATCGGCACGCTCCGGACCTCGACCCGGCCGGTTTTGACGGCCGCCAGGATGGATTCCGGCGTCTTTTCTGCCTCGATCAGGGAATAGGTGCGGCCGAGCTGTCGGACGGTATGGCAGTCGGAAGTGCCGATGAGAGGCTTCCCCGTTCGGGCGGCCAAGCGCACGGCCGGCCGGTTAAAGTCGATCACTCGATTATAATAGGACGCGAATTCGATGGCGTCTAAATAGGGGAGCACGGCTTCGATCCTCTTTCCCAGGGACTGGAAGAAGACGAAATACGGATGCGGAGCGATGAAAAGGCTGCCTGGGGTTTTAAGGCTCGGGATGTCGGCGAGCGTGTATTTGACGGAAGGCGAGGCGGCGAACTCGGGGTTGATGACCAGCACATGGCAGCCTCCGACCGTGATTTCCACTCCCGGTAGAAGCAAGAGGCCGCGCGCGGCGGCGTAGGCGGCCAGCGCGGGCGTGTGAGCCAAGGCGTTGTGGTTGGTGATGGCCAGTGCGTCGAAGCCGAGCCCTGCCGCCCGATCGATGAGATCCCGGCTGGAATACCGGATGCGGTCCTGGGGATCGTCGCCCGAATGGGTGTGCAGATCGACTTTCAGCAACGGAGCCTCCTCCGGACGGTTTCCCCAATCGCGGCCGGGCTGTCGATGACCATGGCGCCTGCTTCGCGCAGAGCCGCGATCTTGGCGGCGGCGATCCCGTTCCCTGCTGAGTTCGTTTGGCGGGGCCCCGGAAGCCTGGTCACTCCCGCGGCCTCGATGATGGCCCCGGCGTGGCCCATGCGCTTGCCCGGAGGCGCAGTCCGGCCGGCGACATAGGCGAAAACGGGCTTGGGGTATCCGGAGCGGAGATAGTCGGCGGCGTCCTCTTCGGCCGAGCCGCCGATTTCTCCGATCAGGACGACGGCTTCCGTTCGGGGATCGTCACGGAAAGCCGCCAGGCAATCGATGAAGTCCAAGCCGATGACGGGATCGCCTCCGATGCCCATGGCCGTCGACTGGCCGAGGCCGGCCGCGGTCAATTGATGGACGGCCTCGTAAGTCAGCGTCCCCGAGCGGGAGACGAGGCCCACCGTTCCCGGCCGATGGATCGATCCGGGCATGATCCCGATCTTGGTCTCGCCCGGAACAATGATCCCGGGCGTGTTGGGTCCGATGAGAAGCGTTCCTTTCGCGGCCAGCCAAGCTTTGACTTCGATCACGTCCAGGACCGGAATGCCCTCGGTGATGCAGACGACCAAGCCGATGCCCGCCTCAGCCGCCTCCCGGACGGCCCCGGCCGCCCGTAGAGGGGGGACAAAGACGACCGAAGCGGTAGCGCCGGTCGCCGTCAGCGCCTCGGCCATGGTGTCGAAAACGGGAAGTCCGAGATGCCTGCTCCCGCCCTTGCCGGGCGAGGTGCCGCCGACGACCCGCGTTCCGTATTCGATCATCCGCTGGGCGTGAAACGTCCCCTCCCGGCCGGTGAAGCCTTGCACAAGGACGCGGGTTGCCGATCCGGCCAGGATGCTCACGACCGGGCTCCTGCGGCGGCGGCAACCGATTTGGCGGCCGCCTCGTCCATGGTTTCGGCCGTTTGGAAGGCCAATCCCGATTCGGCCAGGATCCGGCGGCCATCTTCGTCGTTGGTTCCGAGCATCCGGACGACCAGGGGAGCGTCGAGGCTGAAATCGCGGCAGGCGCGAACGACGCCACTGGCCACCAGATCGCAGCGGACGATGCCGCCGAAGACGTTGATCAAGATCGCCCGAACCGCCGGGTCGGAAGCGACGATCCGGTAGCCTTCGCGCAAAGCGTCCTCGCCGACGCCGCCGCCGATGTCGAGGAAGTCGGCCGGGTGCCCGCCGGCCATCTCAATGATGTCGGCGGTAGCCATGGCCAGCCCGGCTCCGTTGACCAGACAGCCGATGTCGCCGTCCAGCCGGACGTAGCTTAAGCCGACGGCGGCCGCCTCAGCTTCGCGCGGGTCGTCGTCGGCGGAATCGCGTAAACGGGCCAGTTCGGGATGGCGGGACAGGGCGCTGTCGTCCAAGATCATCTTGGCGTCCAAGGCAAGCCAGCCCCCTCCCAGCGCCAGTCCCAGGGGATTGATTTCGATCAGGCCGGCGTCGGAGTCGCGGAAAGCCCGCCAGAGGGCGAGCAGGGCCCGGGTAAAGCCCTCGGCATCCGGGCCGGCCAGTCCGCAGGCTGCGGCAATGGCTTCAGCTTGGACGGAAGAGGGACCGGTGGGGATCGGAACGGTTTCCCGGATGACGGCCTGCGGCGAAGCCGCGGCCAAGGCTTCGAGCTCCATCCCGCCTTGCCCGGAGGCGAGGACGACGACGCGGCCCAGCCCTCGATCGACGGCCATCGCCAGATAGGTTTCTCTGACGACGGGAATTGATTCTTCGATCAGGACGCGTCTGACGACGGCTCCCGAGGGACCGGTCTGGGATGTCACAAGACGGCCCGACAGCAAGCCGGCGGCGATGCGGCCGGCCTCATCGGGCGTTTGGGCGGTGCGCACGCCGCCCGCTTTTCCGCGGCCTCCCGATAAAATCAGGGCCTTGACGACGACGGGGCCGCCGATTTGGGCCGCGACAGATGCAGCCTCCTCCGCGGAGGACGCCGTGAAGCCCCGCGGCACGGCGATGCCGCGGGCCGACAGGATCGATTTGGCCTGGTCTTCGTGGAGTCTCATGATGATCCGAAAGCACCCGTATTCTATCCCAATCGGCGGCGCCGGTCATCCGCGGCCGGACATGGAAAAGCCGGCAAGAGCTGGGCCCTTGCCGGCCGGAAAGACGAAGTCGGATCAAATCGGTTTTAGAGCTTGGTCTCCTCGACGGTCTTCTTGACCGAACCGATGGTCTTCTGAAGCTGGGCCTTCTCCTCGTCGTTCAGCTTGATCTCGAAGATCCGTTCCAGACCCTTGGCTCCGATCAGGCAGGGGACGCCGATGAACAGGCCGTTGACGCCGTATTCGCCCTCGCATAGGGCGCAGGCGGGGAGAACGCGTTTCTTGTCCTTGAGGAAGCTTTCGGCCATGACGATCGCACTCCAGGCGGGGCTGAAGAAGGCCGAGCCTTTGCCGAAGAGCTTGACGATCTCGGTTCCGGCTTCGCGCGTCCGCAGGGCGATCTTGTCGATCAGCTCCTTGGAGGCGATCTCGGTCAGGGGGACGCCGCCGACCGTGGTCAGGCGAGGCAGGGGGACCATGTCCGGGCCGTGGCCGCCGAGGACGGTCCCGGCGACGTCGACCACCGATACGCCCAGTTCCATGGCGATGAAGGCGCGCCAGCGGGCCGTATCGAGCGTCCCGGCCATGCCCAGCACCTGATGCTTGGGGAAGCCGGTCATCTTGTAGAAAGCGTAAACCATGGCGTCGAGGGGGTTGGTGACGATCAGGCAGAAAGCTTTGGGCGCGTACTGCTTGACGCCCTTGGCCACCGTCTCGATGATCTGCAGGTTGACGGCCAGCAGGTCCTCGCGGGTCATGCCGGCTTGGCGGGGCTTGCCGGCCGTGACGATGACGACGTCGGCGCCGGCGATGTCCTTGTAGTCGGAGGTCCCGGTGATGGTGGCGTCGTAATTGCCGTGGGGCGCCATCTCCATCAGGTCGAGGGCCTTGCCCTTGGCCGGATTCTCGAGCTCGGGGATATCCAGGATGACGATGTCCCCCATCTCCTTTTGGGCCGCCAGCATGGCCAGGATCTGGCCGATCTGGCCGCCGCCGATCAGTGCGATCTTCTTTCTCATTGCGGAAGCTCCTTTGATGTATTGGTGGAACCCGGAATGGGTACCCGGGCCGTTCGATCCTTATCGTCGCCTTCCGGGAGCTCGTCAGCCCTAAAAGGGACCCGTATTTTAGTGGAAGTTCGAGCTGAAAGCAATCCGCCGCCGGCCCGTGGCGGGCTCCCCGGCTTGACCTCGCCGTCCCTTTCTTTTATACCTAAAGACCCCCGACGTTCGCGGGAGAGTCCCGTCCGAGGAGTGACCCATGCTGGAGAGCTATTTCAAGATGGAAGCCGAGCGCCGGGCGCTGGGCATCCCGCCTCTGCCCCTGAGCCCCGACGAGACCGCTGAGATCTGCCGCCTTTTGGAGGCCCCTCTCGCCGGAAAAGAGACAATGCTCATCGGGCTGCTACGGGAACGAGTTTCGCCGGGAGTCGACCCGGCGGCCAAGGTCAAGGCCGAATGGCTGGCCGGGGTGGCCGAGGGAAGGACGAAGTCCCCGGCGGTGACGCGAGGCGACGCCGTCTTCATGCTCGGGACGATGCTGGGTGGGTACAATGTCGGGCCCCTGGTCGCCCTTTTGGAGGACAAGGATCTGTCCGCGGCAGCGGCCGTGGCCCTGAAATCCACCATCCTGGTCTACGGGGCCTTCGAGGCCGTCCTCCGCCTGTCCGAACGAAACGCCGCCGCCCGATCCGTCCTAGAGTCCTGGGCGGCGGGGGAGTGGTTCCTGGCCAGGCCCGGGCTGCCGGCGACGATGACGCTCAAGGTTTTCAAGGTCGACGGGGAGATCAACACGGATGATTTTTCGCCGGCCAAGCATGCCGCGACGCGGCCGGATATCCCCCTGCATGCCCTGGCCATGGGGCTGACCCGGTTCCCCGGGGGACTGGAAACGATCGCCCGCTTCAGGGCCGAGGGCCATCGGGTCGCCTTCATCGGTGACGTCGTAGGCACGGGTTCTTCTCGCAAATCGGCCTGCAATTCGGTCCTCTGGCATATCGGAGAGGACATCCCCTTCGTTCCCAATAAGCGGCGGGGCGGTGTGATCCTGGGCGGGCTGATCGCTCCGATCTTCTTCAACACCGCTGAGGATTCCGGCGCCCTGCCGATCGAGAAGCTCGATGTGACGGGCCTCAAGACGGGTGATCAGATCGTCCTCGACCTCGCGGCCGGCGTCCTCAAGGACGAAGGCGGCCGGGAGATGTCGCGCTTCGCGCTCAAGCCCTCCACGCTCCAGGACGAGTTCCGAGCCGGCGGCCGGCTGAACCTGATCATCGGCCGGGCTTTGACGGGCAAGGCCCGGGCCGCCCTCGGCTTGGCCGAGGCGGATTTCTTCACCAAGGTCGCCAATCCGGAGCCGCGGCCGGGCCAGGGCTTCTCCCAGGCCCAGAAGATCGTCGGCCTGGCCTGCGGGATGCCCGGTGTTCTGCCGGGCACGGCCTGCGAGCCCCACATGACAACGGTCGGCTCGCAGGACACGACGGGGCCGATGACCGCCGACGAGCTCAAGGAGCTGGCTTGCCTGGAGTTTCAGGCCGACCTGTTCATGCAGTCGTTCTGCCATACCGCGGCCTACCCCAAAGCAGCCGACGTCAAGATGCACAAGTCCCTGCCCGCCTTCGTCGTGGCCCGCAAGGGCGTCGCCTTGAAGCCGGGCGACGGGGTCATCCACTCCTGGCTCAACCGGCTTCTGCTTCCCGATGCCATGGGCACAGGAGGAGACTCTCACACCCGATTCCCGATCGGCTTGAGCTTCCCGGCCGGATCGGGGTTGGTCGCCTTTGCCGGAGCGTTGGGTTTCATGCCGCTGGATATGCCGGAGTCCGTTCTGGTCCGTTTCAAAGGCCGCCTCAATCCCGGGATAACGCTGCGGGATGCAGTCAACGCGATCCCGTATTACGCCATCCAACGCGGGCTTTTGACCGTGGTCAAGAAGGGCAAGAAAAACGTCTTCAACGGCCGGATTCTGGAGATGGAGGGCCTGCCGGACCTGACCGTGGAGCAGGCCTACGAGCTTACGGACGCTTCGGCCGAGCGATCGGCGGCCGGCAGCTCCATCGCCTTAGGGCCCGCGACGGTCGCCGCTTTCTTGAAAAGCAACATCGCCCTGATGGAGAAGATGATCTCGTCCGGATACCAGGCCGCCGATACCCTGCGGCGTCGGATCGAAGCGGCCCGGGCCTGGCTGGCCAAGCCGGCCCTCGCGGCGGCCGACGCAAGTGCTTCCTATGCCGCCGTTCTGGAAATCGACCTGTCCGAGATCGCCGAGCCCATCCTGGCCTGCCCTAACGATCCCGACGACGTCAGGCGGCTCTCCGAGGTGGCGGGGGATCGGATCGACGAGGTCTTCATCGGCTCCTGCATGGTCAATATCGGCCACTTTAGAGCCGCAGGGCGCATCTGGGACAAGGCGCCTTACCCCAAGACAAGGATCTGGATCACTCCACCGACAAAGATGGATGAGATCCAGTTAAAGAAAGAAGGCTTTTATTCCATCCTCTCCCAGATCGGGGCCAGGACCGAGATTCCGGGCTGTTCCCTCTGCATGGGCAACCAGGCCCGGGTTCAGCCGGGAGCCAACGTCCTTTCCACATCGACCCGCAATTTTGACGACCGAATCGGGGATGGCGCCCGGGTCTATCTCGGCTCGGCCGAGCTGGCCGCGGTCACCGCGCTGAAGGGCAAGCTGCCGACTCCGGAGGAATACATGGCGGTCATGCGAGAGAAGGTGATTCCCTTCGCCTCTGAGATATATCGGTATCATCAATTTGATGAATCAAAAGACTTCGCTTTGAGTTATAGTTAGACGATGATCAATCTAACCGGCCGGAGGACTTTGATAACCGGCGGGTCGCGCGGCATCGGGCGTGCGGCCGCCCTGCTTTTCGCCGAAGCGGGCAGCGATGTCGCCATCACTTACCAATGCCGGGAAGAAGCCGCTCTTGAAGTTCGATCAGCTGTCGAAAAGATAGGCCGCAATTGCTTTACTTATAAAGTCGAGCTATCTAGTGAGGATCAGGTCCGATCGTTGGCGGCCGCGCTGGCGGAGCGTTGGGGCGGCCTTGATGCGCTCGTCAATAACGCCGGTATCTGGACCCCGCTCGAAATGGGGGCAGGGGACGCCGAGGCCTGGCGCGAAACGATGGCCGTCAACCTGGACGGACTCTTCTATCTCGTCGACGCCGTTCTCCCGCTGTTGAAAGCCAGGCCGAGGTCAGCCATCGTCAACGTCGGATCGACGGCCGGCATCCGCGGGGAGGCCTTCCACTCCCATTATGCCGCGTCCAAGGGTGCTATGAACGCCCTGACCAAGTCCTGGGCGGTGGAATTCGCGCCTTGGAACATCAACGTCAACTGCGTCGCGCCGGGCTGGGTCGATACGGACATGTGCACCGGGGTCTTCGGCGACGCGGCCTACCGGGAGAGCGTCCGGCAGTCCATCCCCCTCAAGCGGATTCCCCCCCCGGAGGATATCGCCGGCCCGATCCTCTTTCTGGCTTCGGACCTGGCCAGGCACATCACCGGAGCCGTCCTAAGCGTCAACGGAGGAGGCGTCCTATGCGGAGCCTGAAATCTTCGGCCTTGACATCGATTTCTGGGCTGTGGTAATCAAAAGGACGTAAAAAGATACCATGGGAAAGAAACACCTCTCCCTGATCATCGTCCCGCATACCAAATCGGGCTTCCGGACGCTATCCTTCTCCAAAAGGACGATCAACGCCGTCAAATGGATCGCGATCCTTGTGGTCGTCATAGGCCTCGGAGTCACGGCGGATTATATTCGGATCCAGGTCAAAGGCCGTGAGTACAAGAACTTGGCGGCCGAGAACGCCAAGCAGAGGGAAACCCTGGCCAATTATGAATCGACCTTGGGGACCCTGCAGAAACGAATCCTGGCCTTTGATGATTACGTCAAAAAGCTCAACCTCATGGCCGGGATCAAGTCGCCGGACGTCCTAAAGGAAGTCGGCATCGGCGGCGGCGGTTACACTCCCGACAGCGGCCAGACCATCCCCGGTCTTCCGCCTGCGATTGGCTCCGGCAATCTCAAAAATATCCAGCAAAAGACTGAAGATATCCAGAAAAATCTGGATTCGCTGGTCGGTTTCTTCCAGAATCAGGAAAACCGCCTGGCTTCAACCCCGACCATCTACCCGACAGTCGGCCTTCTGACTTCGCAGTTCGGCTGGCGGCCGGATCCGTTTACCAGAAAGCAGACTTTCCATTATGGGATTGATATCGCATCCGCTCTAGGCAATCCCATCGTCGCCACGGCCGACGGCGTCGTCATCGCCATCAACTCGGACAAGCTTTTTGGCCTATCGGTTCAGATCAACCACGGTCTGGGATACACCACTATTTATGGGCATATGAGCGCCTTCAAATGCCGGATCGGCCAAAGGGTCAAGCGCGGCGACGTCATCGGAGAAGTCGGCCAGACGGGCAAAGCCCTGGGGCCGCATGTCCACTATGAGATTCGGCTTAACGGGACCTCGGTCAACCCCTACCTGTTCATTCTCGAAGAATAGCCAACCCTGAACCGGGCCAAGCATTTTCCCTTGAAGGGGTGGGTCCGTTCGCGTAAGAGGCGGCCGATCTCGCGCTTGGCGTTAGGCTTGCGGAATCGCGCTCAGCCTGCGGCCGGCCGCGAGCTTGCCGCCCGCCAGAAACGCCGCTGCGTCCATGGGCTTGCGCCCTTCGGGCTGCAGGCGAAGTATGGCATAGGCCGTCCTTCCGCCGCAGGCGACGAGGATGCCGGTCTTCCCGGCCGAAAGGACGCTCCCCGGTTCCGGGGCAGGGTCGGCCCCTCCCGGCCGCGGCACGGATTTGCCGGCCAACACGATGATCCGCCCCCCAGCCGAAAAGCTGAAGGCCGTCGGCCATGGAAGCATGGCCCGGACATGCCTGTCGACGAGCCCCGCCTCGGCGCTCCAATCGATGGCGCCGTCCTCTTTCTTGAGCTTGGGGGCGTAGGTGGCCGATTCGGGATCCTGGGGCTTGGGGATGATGGCACCCATGTTCGCCAGCGTCCGGACGAGCAGGCCCGCTCCCAAAACGGCCAGCCTTTCTTCGAGCGAGCCGGTCGTGTCGTCGGGCTTGATCTCCTCCCCGGCGCAGGCGTAGATGGCGCCCTCGTCCATCTTCTCGTTCAGCCGGAAGATGGTGACCCCGGTCCGGATCTCGCCGCGGCGGATGGCCCAGCAGACGGGAGAGGCCCCTCGGAAAGCCGGGAGGAGCGAAAAATGCAGGTTCAGGGACCGGCGCGGGGGCAGATCGATGATGGAAACGGGCATGATCTGGCCGTAGGCTACGACGATATGGATATCGGCCCGGGCCGCCCTGAGCCTCTCGACGGCCTGGGGGTCCTGGCGAATCTTCTCGGGTTCGTAAGTGGGCAGGCCGCGCTCCAGGGCGAAAGCCTTGACCGGGCAGGGGGTTGGGACGCGGCCACGGCCGGCCGGGCGGTCCGGTCGAGTCACGACCAAGGGAATCTGGTGGCCGGCGGCAAGGAGGGCGGTCATTGATGGGAGAGCGGCTCCCGGACTTCCGAAAAAGACGATTCGCATCAGGTTTTTTTCTTTGCCTCGGGCTTCTTGAATTTTTTCCGGATGAGGCTCCGCTTGAGGGGCGATAGGTAATCGACGAAGAGCTTGCCGTCGAGGTGGTCGATCTCGTGGCAGAAGGCCCGGGCCAGAATGTCTGCGGCTTCGATCTTCACGTCCCGGCCTTCGGCATCCATCCCCTTGACGACGATCGTCTGGGGGCGAGCCACTTTTTCGTAGATCTCCGGGACCGACAGACAGCCTTCTTCGCGGACGCATTTGCCTTCGCGGCTGATGATCTCCGGGTTGAGCAGGACATAGAGGGCGTCGGGATCCTCGCCGACGCTCAGATCGACGGTGATGATCCGCTTCTTGACGTCGAGCTGGGGGGCCGACAAACCGATTCCCGGAGCCTTGTGCATCGTCTCGATCATGTCGCGGACAAGGGTCCGGATTTCGGCGTCGACTTCGGCCACCGGGGAGGACACCTGGGACAAAGTCGGGTGCCCGAGCTTGAGGATGGTGCGCTTAGCCAAGGATAGACTCTCCTCCGCTATTGTAGTCGATTCCGTGCCTTGGATACAAACCGGCGGCGGGAGAGCCGATCAAGGTCGGCCCAAAAAACGCCCCATCCGTTTTCGGAACGGATGGGGCGGGATGGACGATTAAAGGCGTCAGATGACGGCCGACGGCGGCGGAGGTTCATCGGCGGCGCCGGCGTTCTTGAGGGGCACCGCGATGAGGTACCAGCCCATCAGGGCGAGGACGGCCAGCCCGACGAGATAGCTCGGCTCCTTGAAGACCTTGAAGATGTCGAAATGGATGATGTTGTTCATGAAGAGGAACTTCCACAGGGCTCGGACCAAGGCGGTCAAGCCTTCTCCGGCGATGAGGCCTGCCGCCAGGAGGATGCCGACGTTTTCAAGCCGGGCTTTCTGGCCCGGATTGCAGCCGCGCTTGGCCGCTCGCTTGTCGAGGAGTCCCTTGATCATGCCGCCGACGAAGATGGCGAAGGTGGTTTCGAGCGGGAGGTACATACCGACGGCGACGAGCATGGGCGACTTGACCTGGATGAGGATGAAGGCAAAGCCCATGAACATGCCGACGATGACCAGCGGCCAGGCCAGCTCGCCGCCGACGATGCCCTTGGCCAGAACGGCCATCAGCCCGGCCTGCGGGGCGGGCAGGTCCTTGCTGCCGAGCTCGAACGACTTGATCAGGAGCATGATCGGGAAATAGAGGACCAGCGAAGCGACCAGGATGCCGATCAGGTTGCCGACCTGCATCTTCCAGGGCGTGCCGCCCAGGATATGGCCGACCTTGAGGTCCTGCAGCATCTCGCCGGCGACGGCCGAGGAAACGCAAACCACCGTGGCCACCCCAAGAACGGCCAGCAGGCCTTGCGTCCCGGACACTCCGATGGCGACCATCAGCAGGGCGGCGATGATAAGCGTGGAGAGCGTCAGCCCGGAGAGCGGATTGTTGGAGGCGCCGATCGTCCCGACCAGGTTGCCGGAGACGGCGGCGAAGAAAAAGCCGGCCACGGCCATGACTCCGGCCGCCATGAGGGCCGAGGGATAGGCGCCGGTGAACATGCGGTAGACGAAGATCATCATGACGAAAGCCAGGGCCAAGCCGCCCAGGACGAGCTTGATGTTGAGATCCTTCTCCAGCCGGGAGGTCGACTGGGCCTGGCTGGTGGCTTTTTTGACGTCGCTAAGGGAGCGCTTGATGCCCGCGCCGAGGCTCTTGCGCATCTTGAACAGGGTATAGCCGGCGCCGACGAGCATGCCGCCGACGGCGATCGGCCGGATGATGAACTTCCAAACGTTGGTGACGTTGGCCGACCAATCGATGGAGGCCGCCGCCGTCCCGGGCCCGGCCAGCTGGGCTACCAGCTCGGGGCCGAGGAAGAAGACCAGGAGGGGAGCGAAGAGACCCCAAGCCAGGATGCCGCCGGCGAAGTTGAGCGACGCGAGCCGGGGCCCGATGATGTAGCCGACGCCCAGGTAAGCCGGGAAGATGCCCGGACCGGCGACGGCCACCGTGCCGCCGGCTGCGATCTTCGGTGAATCGGCGGCTCCGCCGATGCGGACGAAGCTCGTTCCCAGCCGACCGACCCGGATGATGAAATCCTTGCTGGCGGCGAAGAACTGGAACATGCCCAGGGTGTAAATCAAAGAGCCCAGGCCCATGGCCTGGAACAGGAACTTGGCCCCGGCGCTGCCCCGCTGGCCGGCCTTGTGGATCTCGGCCGCGGCCACGGACTCCGGGAAAGCGAGCTCGGGGTCCGTGACCATGACCCGGCGCAGAAAGGTCACGAACATGATGCCCAGGAAGCCGCCGACGAACATCAAGAGCGTCGACTTGAAGTAGTCGAGCTGGCCCCAGACCCCGGTGATGAGGAAGGCCGGGAGGGTGAAGATGGCCCCGGCAGCCACGGACTCGCCGATCGAGCCGACGGTTCGGGCGATGTTCTCTTCCAGGATCGAGCCTTTCATCAGCTTCAGAACGGCCATGCCGATGACGGCTGCGGGATAGGTTGCGGCGATGGTCATCCCGGCCCGCATCCCCAAGTAGGCGTTGGCCGCGCCGAGAACGATGGTCAGAAAGAGGCCGATGATCAGAGCCCGGAAGGTGAACTCCTTCATGTTCGTCTTCTCGGGGACATAAGGTTGTTGGGGCATCCGGAACTCCTTGCGGGAAGATGGCTTACTTATAGCCCAGGACCGTGGGGGAGTCAAGAATCCGGGCCGCGGCCGCCGTTCCATTTGCCAGGAGAGCGAAATTGTGTTAAAAAGTGGCATTCAAAGGATGCATCATGAGCGTAGTCCGCTGGTTCAAGAACCGCCTATTCTGCGATCTGGCCATCGATCTGGGCACGGCCAATACTCTGGTTTATTTGAAGGGCAAGGGCATCATCATCCAAGAGCCCTCCATCGTCGTCGTCAATAAGCAGACGGGCAAGGTCGAGGCGGTCGGCACGCGGGCCAAGGACATGCTGGGCAAAACCCCGGCCAACGTCCTGGCCATCAAGCCCATGCATGACGGCGTCATCGCCGACTTCGAGATCGCTGAAAAGATGCTGGACTTTTTTATTAAGAAAGCCACCAACAACAAGGGCTTCCTGCTGCGGCCGCGGATCGTCATCGGCATTCCGACCGGAATCACCCAGGTCGAGCGGCGGGCGGTCAAGGACGTGGCCATGCGGGCCAAGGCGACTGAGGTCTATCTGGTCGAACAGCCCATGGCCGCGGCCGTCGGGGCGGACCTGCCCATCTCCGAGCCGACCGGCAACATGGTCGTCGACATCGGCGGCGGGACGACCGACATCGCGGTCATCTCGCTGGACGGTGTCGTCTTCAACCATTCCATCCGGATCGCCGGCAACGAGATGGACGAAGCCATCATCGGGTACCTGAAGAAGAAATACAACCTCCTGATCGGCGAGCGGTCGGCCGAGATGGTCAAGATGACCATCGGCTCGGCTTACCCGCTGGACGAGCCGATCACCATGGAGATCAAGGGCCGCGACTTGCGCGAAGGCATCCCAAAGACCATCGTCATCGATGACCAGGAGATCCGGGAGGCGCTGGAGGAAGTCGTGGCCGCCATCGTCAACGCCATCCGGATCGCCCTGGAGAAAACCCCGCCCGAGCTCTCGGCCGACATCATCGACCGCGGCATCATCCTGACCGGCGGCGGCTCCCTTCTCAAGAACCTGGACAAACGGATCCGGGAGGAGACGCAGCTCCCTGTCTTCATCACCGAGGAACCCTTGACCACCGTCGTCCTGGGCGCGGGCAAGATGCTGGACGACATGGAGCTGCTGAAGAAGGTTTCCATCCCTTAAGCCGTCGGGAAGGTGGATCATGCCCCTGGCCCGGCCCGAACGCAGGAAGCTCCTGGTGGTGGGCGGCCTGCTTTTCGTCCACCTTTTGCTCATCTCCTTACAGGTACCGCTCGGGGAGGCCCCCAGCTATCTTGAGCGGGTCGTTTTCATCGTCCTGTCGCCGGTGGAAGGCCTGCTCAACGGCGCTTACGGCCTGTTGAGCGGCGCCTGGAACCGCTACCTCTACCTGAAGGACGTCGAGGCCCAAAACCGGGACCTGCGCGAAGAGACGTTCCAGCTGCGGCAGGAGAACCTGATCATGGGCCGGGGCTTGGAGCGGCTGCAGGATCGGGAGGCCGCCTCCCGCGTCCTGTCCGGACTCCACGGCTCGTTCATCACCGCATCGGCCATCGGGGTGGACGCCCTGAACGTGCGCAAGTCGATCGTCATCGACCGGGGCACGGCCGATGGGCTGCGACTGGACATGCCGGTCGTCGACGCTCAAGGCCGGTTGGTCGGCCGTACGATTAAGCCCCTTTCGATTCGCCAAGCCACCGTCGAGCTCCTGACCAACCAGAACAGCGGCGTCGGTGTGGTCTCGGTCAAGGCCCGGGTCGTGGGCGTTCTTTCGGGCGACGAGCGGACCGGCCAATGCCGCATGAAGTACGTCGAGGCTTCCAATGAGGCCCTAGAGGTGGAGGAGGAGCTTGTCACCTCCGGCTACGATAAGATCTTTCCGGCCGGCATCCCCGTGGGCCGGATCGCCTCGATCAAGACCGAGGCCGCCCTGTTCAAGGCGATCGCCGTCCGGCCCTATCTGGAGATCAGGAACCTGAAGACGCTGGCCGTCCTGACGTCGGCGACGGGAGAGACACGATGAGGGATGTCCTGCACGGCGGCCTGATCCTGATGGCCGCCTTTCTCGTCCACGCCGTCCTGGGCCGTTTCCTGGCCGCCTCGTTTTTCGGGGTGGATTCTTTCCTGGTGGCCGTCCTGCTGTTCGCCATCGTCAAGGGCGATCTGGCCGGGGCGGTGATGGGGACGGCGGCCGGCCTGTTCGCCGACGCCTTCTCGCTAGGCGTCTTCGGCATCTCCGGCGCGGCTTTCATCGTGGCCGGCTTCCTGTCCGGCTGGATCTCGCGTCGGATCAACATTATGACCTTCCTGCGTTCGTTCATCTTCCTGACTGGACTCTCCGCTCTGGCCTTGGGCGAGCGATTGGTTCTGAACGCCGTCGTGATCGCCGAACCGATTCCCTGGCAGCGGGGGGGCCTGCTGCTGCGTCCCGTGGCGACGGGCCTGGCCGGCGCGGCCGCCTTCGCCCTGTTCCGACGCTTCCGGAGGACCCGTGTTCGGTGAGAAGATCTACGAGGACCTGAGCCTCCTGCAGAAGCGGGCCCTGCTTGTCCGGACGATCATCGCCGCGGCTTTCGTCGCCCTGATCTTTTTCTATTGGAAGATCCAGGTCCTCGACCACGGCAGCTTTCTGGCCCGGGCCGAGGCCAACCGGACCAGGGAAATCATCGTCCCCGCGCCGCGCGGGATTCTGACCGATCGCAGCGGCAAGATCATCCTGGCCGACAATCGGGCTTCGTTCAAAGCCTCCCTGATTCGGGAGAACACCAAAAACCTGGAGGCATCCATCCTCGCGGCGGCCCGGCTGTTGTCGCTCGAGCCGGCCGTCATCCGCGAGCGGATCGAGAGGTACGCGGCCGAGCCGGCCTTCCGTCCGATCGTCGTCAAGGACGAGCTGAGCCAAGAGGAAGTGGCCATGCTGGAAGCGCGCAAGGCCCAGCTGCCCGAGCTGATCATCGAAACCGAGCCCAAGCGAACCTATCCGTTCGGCGAGTTCGCCGCCCACTCCCTCGGCTATCTCCAGGAATTGACGCCCGAGGAGCTGCGGACGGTCTATAAAGACCGGCGGCGGCCGGGCGACATGGTCGGCAAGACGGGGATTGAAGCAGGCTACGAGAACGACTTGACCGGGCGCGAAGGGCAGATCGTCGAGGTGGTCGACAGCCTGGGCCGCAAGCAGAGTGAGGCGATGAACGTCGCGCCGGAAGCGGCCTCCGGACTGCATCTGGCCCTGGATTATGACCTCCAGGCCAAAGCTCAAGACCTCCTGCGCGGCAAAGAAGGGGCCGTCGTCGTCCTCTCGGCCAAGACCGGCGATGTCCTGGCCCTAGCCAGCTTCCCGACCTACGATCCCAATAAGTTCATCAACCGATTCACTCCGGAGGAGTGGACGGGTCTCGTCGGCAGCCCGGACCGTCCCCTGCTCAACCGGGCCATCCAAGGCCTCTATTCGCCCGGCTCGACCTTTAAGATCGTCATGGCCTCGGCCGGCCTGGAGTCGGGATCCATCGTGCCGTCGACCCAGTTCGTCTGCGGCGGCGAAATCGAGATCTACGGCAACAGCTTCTCCTGCATGGGGGTCCACGGCGCTCTGACCATGACCGACGCAATCCGTTATTCCTGCAACATCTACTTCTACAATTTGGGACGCCGGCTGGGCATCGACACGATCGCCGCTTATGCCCAACGTATGGGCCTCGGCCGCAAGACCGGCATCGACATCCCCGGCGAGAAGGAGGGGCTGGTTCCGACCCCGGAGTGGAAGAAGCTGACCCGCAAGACGGCCTGGTTCCCCGGAGAGACCATCTCGGTCGCCATCGGCCAGGGCCCCCTCCAAGTGACGCCGCTGCAGATGGCCGCCGTCACGGCCCTGATCGCCAACCGGGGCCGGTCCGTTCGGCCGCGGCTGGTGATAGGAGAGGCGGCCGGAACGCCGACCGAGGTCCCGGGCCTGACCCGGGACGCCATGGATGCGGTCGTCGAGGGTATGTGGCGCTCGGTCAACGCCCAAGGCACGGGGCAGGGGGCCCGGGTCGAGGGGTTCGACGTCTGCGGCAAGACCGGTTCGACCCAGACGATCAGCTCTGAAAAAGCGGATCGAATCAGCCCCCAGTCGCGACAGCGCAAGACCCATTCCTGGTTCGTCGGTTTCGCCCCGCGCAACGATCCGCAGATCGTCGTCGCCATCCTGATCGAATTCGGCGGGTTGGGAGGCGCGACGGCCGCGCCGGTCGCCCGCGAGCTTTTTAATCTCTACAAGGCCAAATATGCTGGACCGAATCCACCTGCGGGAAATTGACTGGATTCTGATCGGGCTGCTGCTGGCCAATGCGGCCATCGGCCTGCTGCTCATCTTCAGCGCTTCGCACATCTCGCCCGGGGCCCCGGCCCTGAAGCAGGCTCTCTGGCTCCTGATTGCCTTGGCCCTGATGTTCGCCTGCCTGGCCTTCGACTACAAGCTGCTGATGACGATGGCGCCGTACGCCCTGATCCTGCTGCTCTTTGTCCTCGGTTTCCTGCTCGCCTTCGGCAAGGCCAAGGGCGGGGCCAAAAGCTGGATCGGACTGGCTTTCATGGGCGGCCAACCGTCGGAGATGGTCAAGATCGCGGTCCTGCTCCTGCTGGCCCGCGTTTTCGCCGAGTACAAGCGGTCCTATGTCAGCTTCGGCGCCGCGGCCATGAGCGCGGCGGTCGCCCTGCCGCCCATCGTCCTGGTGGCCATGCAGCCGGACATGGGCACGGCCATGAGCATACTGCCGATCTGGTTCGGCTGCCTGGCCCTGGCCGGACTGAACCGCAAAACCCTGGTCATCCTGCTGGTGGCCGCGATTCTGCTCGGTTTCTTCGGCTGGAACTTTCTGCTGCACGATTACCAGAAGGTCCGGCTGCGGACCGTCCTCAATCCCACCCTCGACCCGCGGGGAGCCGGCTATCACGTTCTGCAGTCCAAGATCGCCATCGGCGCCGGCGGCTGGCTCGGCAAGGGCTTTTTGCGGGGGAGCCAGAGCCAGCTCCGCTTCCTGCCGGCCCGCCATACCGACTTCGTCTTCTCCGTTCTGGGGGAGGAGTTCGGCTTCGTTGGGGTGATCATCGTCCTGGGGCTGTACTTCGCCTTGGTGCTGCGGATCTTCCGGGCCGTCGGCAAGACCCGGGATCGGGCCGGGCTGTATATCATTTTCCTGGTCGGCTGCATGATCACCTTCCCGTTCCTGGTCAACGTCTTCATGATCATCGGGCTGTTCCCGATCACCGGCATTCCCATCCCGCTGTTGAGCTACGGCGGCTCCTCACTCGTCTCGACCTTCTTGGCCGTCGGCCTCGTCCTGAACGTTAAAATGCGCCGATTCGCAAATGTCTGAACCGGCTTTGCGCTCGGTCGAGAAGCCGGCCCGCTATGCCGGCGGCGAGTGGAACGAGATCCGCAAAGATCCCGCAGCGGCCCGGATCAGGGTCGCCCTGGCCTTCCCGGACGTCTACGAGATCGGCATGTCCTATCTCGGCCAGAAGATCCTCTACGATCGGGCCAATCGTCGGTCGGACATCCTGGCCGAGCGGGTCTTCGCCCCCTGGCCCGACTTCGAGGCCGCACTTCGCCGGACCGGGGAGCCGCTGCGGTCGCTCGAGAACGGCCTCCCGCTCGACGCCTTCGACGCCGTCGCTTTTTCCCTGCTCTACGAGCTGAACGACACGAACGTGCTGACCATCCTTGACCTGGGCCGGATCCCGATCGCCGCGGCCGACCGGACGGCGGCCCACCCTCTGATCCTGGCGGGGGGCCCGGCCGCGTTCAATCCCGAGCCCCTGGCCCGCGTCTTCGACGCCTTCTTCCTCGGCGACGGCGAAGAAGGCTTGCTCGAAATCCTGGATGCCTGGGACGTGGTCCGCCGGACCGCGCCGGATCGGGCGACGGCCATCGCCGCGCTGGCTCGGATTCCCGGCGTCTATGTTCCTTCCCTTTACGAGACATGGGAAGCGGCGGGCTCGCCGCTGCAAGCCGTCCGGCCCCGGCCGGGAAGCGCCGTGCCGGCCAGGGTCCGCAAGCGGGTTCTGGCCGGTTTCGCGGATTCGCCTTTCCCCGAAAAAATCGTCGTGCCCAACCTTCAGGCCGTTTTCGACCGGGTGGCCGTCGAGGTGGCCCGAGGCTGCCCGCAGAAGTGCCGCTTCTGCCAAGCGACCAGCCTTTATCATCCCCATCGGACCAAGAGCCCGGAAAGCGTCGTCAAGACCGTCCTGGCCAGCCTGGACGCCACCGGCTACGAGGACGCTTCCCTCTTCGGCCTCTCGGTCGGCGACTATCCCTGCCTCGAGCCCGTCATCGAAGCTCTGATGGCGCGGCTGGCTCCGCGGCGCATCTCTTTATCGCTGTCTTCGCTCCGCCCGAAACGGCTATCGCCGGAGATCGTCGAAGCGATCACCAAAGTGCGTCGGACAGGATTCACCCTGGTTCCGGAAGCGGCCACGGAACGCCTGCGTCGGGTCATCAACAAACATCTCGAGGATCGCGACCTGTGGTCCGCGGCCGAGAGCGCCTTCCGCCGGGGCTGGCGGCTGCTTAAGCTCTACTTCATGATCGGGCTCCCGACCGAGACGGACGAGGATGTGGCGGCCATCCCGATCCTAGTCCGCGAGCTCTTGGCCCGCGGACGGGCCATCCTCGGCGGTCCGCCCCGCATCCATGTCAGTCTGGCCTCTTTCATCCCCAAGCCGCACACGCCGTTCCAGTGGATGGCCATGGACTCGCCCGGGCGGCTGCGGGACAAGCAGATGCGGGTTCGGGCCGCCCTCGGGCGGGATCGCTCGATCGAGATCAAGACCCACGACATTCGGCAATCTGTTTTGGAGGCGGCCTTCTCGCGGGGCGATCGGAGGCTGCACAACGTTCTGCTGGGAGCCTGGGAAGCCGGGGCGCGCTTCGACGGCTGGAACGATCAATTCCGGCCCGAGCTTTGGGATGACGCGTTCCGGCGATCCGGGATCGACTCCGGCGATTATCTTCGGGCCATCGAGCCGGGCGCCCCCTTGCCATGGGACGCCATCGCGACGGGAATGAAGCCCGAGTTCCTTCGCCGCGAGCTGGAGCTGGCCTTGCAGGCCGAGACGACCCCTTCCTGCGAGAGCCGCGAATGCGGTGATTGTCGGGGCTGCGAGACGGGGATGGACAAGCGGGGACCCGGGCCGGAGCGGATCGATCTCGGGCCCGATGCCGGGCCCGCGTTCCTGGGCCGGCCGGCTGAAGCCCCGATTCGCTATCTCGTCCGATACGCCAAAGAAGGGCCGGCCCGGTTCCTCGGGCACAACGACCTCGTCAACGCCCTGCAGCGTGTGTTCCGCCGAGCCGGGGCGGAGACTGCCTTTAGCGAGGGATTCCACCCCAAGCCGGTCATGTCGTTCGGGCCGGCGCTGCCTTTGGGGATGGGCGGGGGAGACGAGTTCATGGAGTTCAAGTCGGGGCGGGAGATAGACGAGCCCGAGTTCCTAAGCGCCCTCAACGCCGTATCCCCGGGCGGCCTCCGATTCAACGCCTTGAGCCGACGGGGACCGACCGAGCGCCCATTTCAAGAGCGCATCCGGGGGATGATCTATGCGGTCGATCTTCGGGATCCCGCGTTCGCCGATCCGCCCGATCCGGACGAGGCGGCGGCGGCGGTCCGATCGGCCGCCGCAGCCGATCCGGCCTTCGACTGGCTGGAGGCGGTCGAGGCGGACGGAGTCGGCGTCCGTCTCGTCCTCCGGGTGGCTTTCCGGCCCCAGAAGATCCCGCGGCCGCAGGATCTCGTCGGGCGGGCCTTGGGCCTGGAGCGGCCGTCCTTCGCCATGATCCGCGAAGGCTACGTCCTGGCCTCGGCTTGAGGTTGGGTTTGACAAAATCAATCGGAATCATGTATAAAAGGGCAGTTTTTTTACGGAAAAGGACAATCGAGTAAGGAGGTCGGCCCATGATCGATTACACCCTGAGCGAGGAACAGACGGCCCTGCGGGAAATGGCCCGCGAATTCGCCCAGAACGAGATGCGGCCGGTGGCGGCCCGCTATGACCAAAGCCACGAATTCGCCCACGACGTCATGAAAAAGGCCTTCGCGGCCGGGTTCCTGACCTGCAATATCCCCGACGCTTACGGCGGCGGCGGGCTGTCCAGCCTGGACCTGGCCATCCTGAGCGAGGAACTGGCCTGGGGCTGCGCCGGCCTGTTCACCAGCATGATGGCTTGTTCGCTGGCCACAACCCCGATCGTGCTCTTCGGCAGCGAGGAGCAGAAAAAGACTTTTCTAGGCTCGATGTGCCGAACCTACACCCTGGGCGCGTACGCCCTGACCGAGCGCGAGGCCGGGTCCGACGCCGGAGCGGTCCGGACCAAGGCCGTCAAGGACGGGAACGAGTACGTTCTCAACGGGGCCAAGTGCTTCATCACCAACGGGGGAGTGGCCGGGCTCTATACCGTCTTTGCCAATACCGCCCCGCACAAGGGCGCCCGGGGCATCAGCGCATTCATCGTCCCGCGCGATACGCCCGGCTTGAGCGTCGGTAAGGTCGAGGATAAGATGGGCCAGCGGGCTTCCAACACGGCCGAGGTGTATTTCGAGGATGTCCGCGTCCCAGCGGCCAATCGGCTGGGCCGCGAGGGGATGGGGTTCATCATCGCCATGAAGACCTTCGACGTGACCCGGGCCTCGGTCGGCTCCGCCGCCCTGGGCATCGCCCGGGCCGCCCTGGAGCATTCGGTGGCCTATGCCAAAACCCGCAAGGCTTTCGGCAAAGCCCTGGCCCTCTATCAAACCACCCAGATGAAGATCGCCCAGATGGCCATGGAGCTCGAGGCCGCCCGGCATCTGGTTTGGCACGCCGCCTGGCTCTCCGACCAGGGGAAGCCCAACGGCAAGGAATCGGCCATGGCCAAGTGCTTTGCCTCGGATATCGCCGTGGCCGCGGCCAATGAGGCCATCCAGATCCACGGCGGCTACGGCTACATGCGCGACTATCCGGTCGAGAAGCTCTGGCGCGACGCCAAGCTGCTCCAAATATACGAAGGGACCAACGAGATCCAGCGGTTGGTCATCAGCCACGAGGTCATCGGCCCGGTCAAGGAATAGCCGGATCGGGGCATTAAAAAAGGGGACGCTCTGGCGAGCGTCCCCTGGCCATCGTCTTGGTCGAGGCCGCGGCGGGCGGGCCGCCGGGCCGCGGGATGGGGTTATTCGGTGAAGTATTCGGGAACCAGGCCCAGCGTTTCGGCGCCGGAGCCCTTGCAGACGTCGATCAGCTCGACGACCCGGGCGAAGGCGCACTTGGCGTCGGCCCGCAGGAAGATAGTCTTGTCCGCGCGGGTCGAATACAGCCGGCGAAGCTCTTCCCCGGCCAGCTTGAAGTCGGCGAAACGGTCCTTGTTGATATCGACGGTCAGGTCCTTGTTCAGGGTGACGACGATCAGCCCGACGGGCTGGCCGCCGGCCGTGTCGGAGGCGGTCTCGGGCAGGCGGACATCGATGCCCTTTTGGACGAGCGGCGTGATGACCATGAAGATGATCAGCAGGACGAGCAAAACATCGCACAGCGGGACGACATTGGGTTCGGCTTTGGCCATGAGGCTATTCCTCCTTTGAGAGTCCGATCGGATAGAGTCTTAAGGAATTCTTATTTTAGAAGAATCGGGCGGCTCAGTCAAATTGAAAATTTCGTCGGCCCGCGATAAGATATCCGGCCGAGTCTGACGCTTCGGCGCCGGGACCCGTGCCGGAGGTCTCCCATGAACGTCCTGCTGATTCTGATCCTGGCTTCCGTCGCCTTCCTCCTTGCCGGCCGATTTTATGCCGCCTGGATTGCGCGCCGGCTGGGCGAGGATCGCGCGGTGCCGACGCCCGCGATCTCCCGTAGCGACGGCCGCGATTATGTTCCGACCAAGACCTATGTCGTCTTCGCCCACCACTTCTCGGCCATCGCCGGGGCCGGCCCCATCCTGGGACCGACCATGGCTCTGCTTTATGGTTTCGTCCCGGCTTGGCTTTGGATCGTCCTCGGCGGCATCTTCATCGGCGCCGTTCACGACTTCACAACCCTGTTCGTCAGCATGCGCGAGGGAGGCAAGTCGATGGCCGAGGTGGCCCGCAAGACGCTGGGACGGCGGGGCTTCAACCTAATGATCGCCTTCACTCTGGTGATGATCGTTCTGGTGACTTCGTCCTTCCTCAGCGCCACCTCGATTTCCCTGACCTCACTCTGGCCGCTCAGCAAGATCGGCGTCACGGCCGGCGCGACCTTCCTCAAAGTCGTGGTCCGGAACGGGGTCGAGATGGGGCGGATCGGGGGCATCGCCTCCATGTCCGTCATCGTCATCACCCTGTGTTCGCCGTTCCTCGGCTGGCTCATTCACAAGCGGGGGCTGAAGACCCTGCCCGCGTATCTGATCGCGGCCGTTATCTGCGTCGTCTCGGTTTGGCTGGGCATCCAATTCCCGGTCAGCCTCCAGCCGACCCATTGGATGCTGATCATCTCGGGCTACGTCCTCCTGGCGGCGGGGACGCCTGTCTGGCTCATTCTGCAGCCGCGCGATTTTATCAACGTCCAAATCCTTTATGGCGGCGTCGCGCTGATGGTCGTCTCACTGCTGCGGACGGGCCTGGGCGGACTGCGGGTGACCGCGCCGAGCTTCAACCTGGCCCAAGGCATGGCCAGCCTGGGCTTGATCTGGCCGATGATGTTCTGCACCATCGCCTGCGGAGCCATCTCGGGCTTCCACGCGCTCGTGGCCGGGGGCACGACGGGCAAGCAGCTGACCCTGGAGACGGACGCCCGTCGGGTGGGCTATAACGCCATGCTCCTGGAATCCCTGCTGGCGGTCTGCGTTCTGCTGGCCGTGGGCGCGACGCTGGCCTTCTCCGACTACCGCGCCATCGTCTGGCCGACCGATCCGGGCGTCAAATCCAACCCCATCCTCGGGTTCAGCTTGGCGGCCGGGAACCTCTTCCATCGCGGTTTGGGCATTCCGGTGGCGTTGGGCACGGTTTTCGGCATCTTGCTGGTCGAAGGCTTCGTGGTCACCACCCTGGACGCCGCCGTGCGGCTCAACCGCTATCTTTTCGAGGAGCTCTGGGGCATCGTATTCAAGAGGATCCCCGGCCTGCTTCGCCTGTATTGGGTGAATTCCGGCCTTTCGGTCATCATCATGCTGGCCCTTGCCGGATCCAACGCTTTCAACCTGCTTTGGCCCATATTCGGGACGGCCAATCAGATGCTGGCGGCGCTCAGCCTGCTGGCGATTTCGGCCTGGCTTCTGCTGCGGCGCCGCAAGGCCGGGTTCGTTTTAGTCCCGGCCGTCTTCATGATGGTCACCACCCTTGCTTCGATGGGCATCCTCTTCGCCCAATATGTCCGTCAGCGAAATTATCTCCTACTGGCCGCGGACGTGATCATGTTCGGCTTGGCGGTGGGCGTCATCATGCTGGCCGTGCGAACCTTCCGGCAAAAGCGCCCTCCTTCGGTCGCGGGGGCGGTTTGAAGCGGCCGGGGGGGCGGCTGGTGAACGCGCGAGCCGGCGGCTAGGCCGAGAGCAGGCGGCGGATCGTATCCGGCCAATTCAGGGCGGCGATGGATCGCCGGCCCGCCTGCCCCATGCGCTCGGCCAGGCCGGCGTCGTCGGCCCAGGCGTCCAGCTTCTGGGCCATGGCGGCAGGATCGGCCGGGACGATGTAGCCCGATTCGCCGTCCCGGATCTGTTCGACCGGGCCGCCGCTGTCCTCGGCCGTGAGCACCGCCTTGCCCGAGGCGAAGGCTTCCCCTGTGACAAAGCCGTAGTCCTCGTGGTAAGGGGCGAAATAGACCGCTCGGCAGCGGGCGTAATGATCAAGCAGGCCGGCCTCGTCGATCGGCCCGGCCAAGGACACCCTTCCCTCCAAGCCCCGCTCGCGGATGCGCCCGGCCAAGGCGTCGCGCTCCGGGCCTTCGCCGGCGATGACCGCCCGCAGGCCTTTGTTCCGGGTCCGGGCCATGGCCTCCACCAGCAGATCGAGCCGCTTCAGGCCGGTCAGGCGGGAGACCGCGAAGACAAAATCGCCGTAGGCTTCCGTACGGTACGGCCGCTGCGGCGGCGGCGGGTAGAGAACCTCGGCCGGGATATGGCCCCAGCGGTCCAGCCGCTTCTTGACTTCGCCCGAGATGGCGAAGACCTTGCGCACGTTTTTCTTTAGCAGGCGCCCGTCGATACGGTGAATGAGGAAGCGCCGGGCGCCCTCTTTGATCCGGCCTTTCCAGGACAGGCGGGCTTTAAGGTCGTCCCAGAGGTCATAGTATTCGCGCATGCGGTGGTTAAGCCAGCAGACGTGGGCGGGGTGCTTGACGGCGTAGCTGGGGAAGCGAAGCGAAATGACCCGGTCGATCGGCCGGCCCAGGCCGTCCAGGCCGACGTCGGTCAGCCGGGTGGCCCAGTAGGCGCGAAGCTGCCGCCCGAACCGGTTTTGCGGGGTGAGCATCAGGTCGGCCTCGTGGCCGAGCTCGCGAAGCGCCCGCACCGTGCCGCGGGCGATGGACAAATGTCCCCCCTCGACGAACGCGACGTCGGATGTGACAACTAGGACGCGTTGGGTGTCCACGGTCCTCAACGCAGAGTGTCGTAAGCCTTCTTATTATTGTTTGTCTTGAAGACGAGCAAGGCCGCCGCTTTGCCCGAGGAGCTGCCATAGCTGTATTCGACGTCGATCACGGCGTTCCCGAGGAGGGCCCCAATTTCGGCGCCGGCCCCGATCCGGTCGCTGATCTCGACCACGACGACTTTGTTGACCTTGACCTTGTAGCCCAGCGTCCGCAGGGCCGTCTCGGCCTTCTTGTTGTCCGACGTGAGCAGGCGGAAATGGCCCTCGGCCTCGTGGGCGAAGACGCTGATGGCGCGCAGGTTGACGCCCGCGTTGGCCAGGGTTCCCAGGACGCGCCCCTGAATTCCGGGTTCGTTGGGGGTGATGACGTGCAGCTCGGTGCCCAGGCTTACATTATGCAAGTTCCGCTCTCCTCAAGGGGGAGAATTATATCAGAACGCGGCGGCTTTGCCAAAAAGGGGCCTGGCGGGGGGTCCGGGAAATCCGTATAATGCTCCCCGGAGGAAGGCCCCATGCGATCCGATGTTCGAGTGGCTATCATTGACAACGCGATCGAACCAGAGGCGTACAAGCCCGTCGAACATTGGTCGCGCTGGCTCGCGGTCCCCTGGCAGGCTTTCCGCGCTCCCGAGGGTTGCCTTCCAGCCCGGCCTTCGGATTTCAGCCATTACATCCTGACCGGGTCCGAGGCCTCGATCCTGGATCGGGAGGCTTGGGTCGAATCCGAGGTCGGTTTTGTCCGGGAGACTTTCGCTGCCGGGGCCTCCATTCTCGGGAGCTGCTATGGACACCAGTTGCTGGCCTTCGCCCTGTTCGGGCCGGCGCACATCGGGCGATGCCCGAGTCCCGAGGTGGGCTGGCTGCCGATCCGCACCCTCGTTGCGAGCCGGCTGCTCGGTCCTGTCGGCGTCGTCTTCGCCTTTTCGCACCACTTCGACGAAGTCCGGAGCCTCCCGGCGGGGTGCACCGTTCTGGCCAGGTCCGAAGCCTGCAGCGTCCAGGGCTTCGGGATCGACGGCCGGAATGTCTGGGGCTTGCAGATGCACCCGGAGATCGACGTCCCTTCCGCCCGGGCTTTCATGCGCGATCTGGCCGCCCGCGGCGCCAAGAGCGGGGATCTCGACCTTGCGGCCCTGGAGACGGAGGACCGGGATACTGGTTTGATTACCAGGATTGTCAGCCAGTTCATCCATTTTTCTTCTTGACATCGGTCCGAAATAAGGTATTTTATAGTTAGTGATTCTGTCTAAATACTTTACCGGCCTGATCCGTTGGACAAGGAGGCTCGCGTGAGAGGAAGAAAGCTCGTTCTGTTTGTCGCGGTCCTGATGGTTTTCTCCGTCATGACCGCGTCCGCTCAGGCGCATAAGTTGCGCCGGATCGGCGTCAACACGTTCGCCCAGGTCAAGGGCAAGATTCCCACCGCCGAAGTCATGAAGACCATCGCCGAAAAATACGCCGGCGACATCAAGTACGGCTTCGACCAAGTGGGCATGGGAGATACCTATCTCCCGTTCCTGGACCAGCTCCGTTCGGCCGCCTTCGTTGAGAAGGCCATTCCCGTCGGGGACCGGTTCGCCTGGATGCTGTTCCGCGTTCGCGGCAAGGTCATGGTTTGGGAAGATGTGGAATGGGCCGGCAAGGCGCCTCTGGACGTCTTCTCCTTCCACGTTTTCAAGGACAACAAGGATTACGAGTTCGTCATCCCCAAGCCGTGCGGCAACATCGCCCTGTACAAGGTCGTTGAGAAGAGAGTGATCCCGCCGGCCGTCTGCAACATCGTCGTCGGCCCGGCCAAGGTCAACCTGAACGAGCCCGTCACCGTCGACATGACCGGCACCAAGGGCGCCGTCCGCATGGACGTCGAGGTCTTCAACGCCCAGGGCGTCAAGATTCAGAGCCATGCCTTCACGGCCGCGGCGCCCAAGTGGCAGATCAAGTTCGACAAGCCCGGCGAGTACCTGTTCAAAGCCAGGGCGGTCAACGAAGACGGCAAGGCTTCGGACAATCCCTGCCAGACCAAGATCGTGGTCAACGCGCCGCCCGTCTGCAAGCTCTGGACGTCGTGCCTGCCCTGCGAGGATTATGTCGGCAAGCCGATCACTTTCGATGCCTCGGGCTCGACCGATCCCGACGGCCAGGTGGTCAAGGCCATCTTCGAGATCACCGACGAGAGCGGCAAGGTCATCGACACCTTCACTAAGACCGACAAACCCCTAGTCTGGGAGAAGATTTTCTACGCCCCGGGCAAGTACGGCATCAACGTCGTCGTCTTTGACGACATGGGCGCCGCTTCATCCAACTCCGACCCCTGCCGGATCGCCTTCGAAGTGACCCAGAAGAAGTTCTTCTTCCTGGTCGAGGCCGGTCCCGGCTTGGCCCGCGGCACCTACACCGGGTTCTTCTTCGCCCGGGCGGGCCTGATGTGGAACCTGGCGCCCAACGCGCTCGATTTCATCCTTCGCATCGGCGGCGCCGTCTTCGGCCAAGGCTCGCCCTGGAAGCCCTTCCTGATGGCCGACGCCCTGCTCAACGTGCACCTCGGTCCGGCCGTCTATATGGACGCGGGCCTTGGCTACACGACCAAGGAGCAAACCAACCGGCTGAGCGGCTTTGACCTGATCGGCGCCTTCGGGGTGAACATCTTCAACAACTTCACCTCGGCCGGCTCGATCTTCGCCGAAGCTCGGATCCCGGTCATCACCACGGACCGCCTCGTTGACGACCATTACAAGCTCCTGCTGGGGTTCCGCTACATCTTCTGATCCAGGAACCGAAGCTAAGACAAGCCGCCCTCATCCTCACGCGCCCTTCGGGGAGCGTGAGGGTGAGGGCTTTTTTTTAAGTGATACGTTCGCAGCGCCAAATCCCGATTTTCAAATCGGGGTTATAAGCGCCGCTCAGTATTAACCCTTCTAATACCTCGGGCTCGGCTTTCGCCCCGGCAGTTCGACGACGGGGTTGCAGTCCTCAGCCGCGAAGCGAATGAGGGCGGGCTTCAGCCCGGGGTATCGAGCGGGTTTATTCCCGGGGCCTGGCTGACCCTCTCCGTCGACCATTCGAAAGGGGAGCGGATTTCCTATGGAATAGGAATGGTGCTGCTTCTTTGGACGAATCTTGGAATAGATGCCGGGCGGAGCGGTGCGTCTCTGAGAGGATTCTCATTATTGGAGACGTCATCGACGCCTTTCCCTGAAGCCGGCCCGGGTTCTAGACCAATAGCCAACTTGGAACGAGCTTGGCATGAATCGTGCAGTGATATCCATCGACCCTTGCAGATACGTACGCCTTGCCGGATTGGTCGGGCGAGCCAAGGCGAGGGTTCCATGAGAAAGGAGACTCCCATGAGAGGAAGAAAGCTCATTCTGTTTGTCGCGGTCCTGATGGTTTTCTCCGTCATGACCGCGTCCGCTCAGGCGCATAAGCTGCGCCGGGTCGGCGTCAACACGTTCGCCCAGGTCAGGGGCAATATCCCTACGGCCGAAGTCATGAAGATGATCGCGGAAAAATACGCCGTCGACATCAAGTACGGCTTTGAGCTGGTGGGCATGGGAGATACCTATCTCCCGTTCCTGGACCAGCTCCGCTCAGCCGCCTTGGTGGAGAAGGCCATCCCGATCGGCGATCGGTTCGTTTGGATGCTCTTCCGGGTCCGGAACCAGGTCAAGGTCTGGGAGGATGTCGAATGGGCCGGCAAGGCACCCCTCGATGTCTTCTCCTTCCACGTTTTCAAGGACGACAAGGATTACGAGTTCATCATCCCCAAGCCGTGCGGCAACATCGCCCTTTATAAGGTCGGCGTCGCAGAGAAGAAGATCATCCCGGCGGCCGTCTGCAACATCGTCGTCGGCCCGGCCAAGGCCAACCTGAACGAGCCCGTCACCGTCGACATGACCGGCACCAAGGGCGCCGTCCGCATGGACGTCGAGGTCTTCAACGCCCAGGGCGTCAAGATCCAGAGCCACGCCTTCACGGCCGCGGCGCCCAAGTGGCAGATCAAGTTCGACAAGCCCGGCGAGTACCTGTTCAAAGCCAGGGCGGTCAACGAGGACGGCAAGGCTTCGGACAATCCCTGCCAGACCAAGATCGTGGTCAATGCCCCGCCTGTCTGCAAGCTCTGGACGTCGTGCCTGCCCTGCGAGGATTATGTCGGCAAGCCGATCACTTTCGACGCCTCGGGCTCGACCGATCCCGACGGCCAGGTGGTCAAGGCCATCTTCGAGATCACCGACGAGAGCGGCAAGGTCATCGACACCTTCACTAAGACCGAAAAGCCCCTAGTCTGGGAGAAGATTTTCTACGCCCCGGGCAAGTACGGCATCAACGTCGTCGTCTTTGACGACATGGGCGCCGCTTCGTCCAACGCCGACCCCTGCCGGATCGCCTTCGAAGTGACCCAGAAGAAGCTCTTCTTCCTGGTCGAGGCCGGTCCCGGCTTGGCCCGCGGCACCTACACCGGGTTCTTCTTCGCCCGGGCGGGCCTGATGTGGAACCTGGCGCCCAACGCGCTCGATTTCATCCTGCGCGCCGGCGGCGCCGTCTTCGGCCAGGGCTCGCCCTGGAAGCCCTTCCTGATGATCGACGCCCTGCTCAACCTGCACCTCGGTCCGGCCGTCTATGTGGACGCGGGCCTTGGCTACACGACTAAGGAGCAGACCGATCGGTTGGGCGGCTTTGACCTGATCGGCGCTTTCGGGGTGAACATCTTCAACAACTTCAGCTCGGCCGGCTCGATCTTCGCCGAGGCTCGAATCCCGGTTATCACCACGGACCGCCTCGTGGCGGACCACTACAAGCTCCTGCTGGGGTTCCGATACATCTTCTGATCCCGCCCTTTCCAAGCGAATCGCAGGGCCGGTTCCCGAAAGGGGACCGGCCCTGTTTTTAAGCTGGGATTTGCAAATCCGGCCGGGGAATCGTTAGAATGAGGCCATGAACATCGCCCTGATCGGCGCCGACGGCCAGCTCGGATCGGACTTGCGCACAATCCTTCCGGCCGATTCCGTGCAGCCCCTCTTCTTTCCCGACTTCGATGTGACGGACGCGGCCGGTTCCGCCGCTCGGCTGCAGGCTCTCCGCCCCGACGTCGTCATCAACACCTCGGCTTTCCACCGCGTGGACGAGTGTGAGGTTCGGAGCGAGGACGCGTTCCGGGTCAACGCCTTCGCGGTCAGGGACCTGGCCCGGGCCTGCCGGGCGATGGGCTCCGTTCTGGTCCATTTCAGCACGGACTACGTCTTCGACGGGCGGAGCGGCATCCCCTACACGGAGGAGGACCGGCCGGGGCCGTTGAGCGTCTACGCCGCCTCCAAGCTGACCGGCGAGCATCTCCTGGCGGCGGAGTGGGATCGCCATTTCATTATCCGAACCTGCGGCCTCTTCGGCCGGGCCGGCTGCTTGGAAAAAGGGCGGAACTTCGTCGAAACCATGCTTTGGCTGGCCTCTTCGGGAAAACCGATCCGGGTCGTCTCCGACCAGATCGTGGCTCCGACCTCGACTCTTGAGCTGGCGGCCAACGTCCAAGCTCTGCTTCGGACTGAAGCCTTCGGGCTTTACCATCTGACCAGCCGGGGCTGTTGCTCCTGGCTCGAATTTGCCCAGGCAATCTTCGATCTGGCGAAGGTGAAGGGGGATCTGAGGCCGGTCGGGTCGGCCGAGTTCGGAGCCCGGGCCCGGCGGCCGGCCTATTCCGTCCTGGCCGACGCCAAGGCGAGGGCCTTGGGGCTGCCTGGGTGTTCGGATTGGAAGGCCGCGCTGGCGGTCTATCTGGAGGCGAGGGCCAGGGAAACAGCCGTCTGAACGGCCGTCACTCGGATAGCTTGCCGAGCTTGTTCAATTCTTCGTTGTAATACTTCCGATAGAGGATGTCCCATTCGCGGCTGCCTTCCTCGATCGGCTTTTTCTGCGACTTGATCTTGTCCATGGCCCGCTTGTCGAGGAGCTCGTAGAGCTTCATCTCTTCCTCGAAAGCGCGGACCACGGCCAGGCGAATTTCATTAGGGTCGTCGAGGAACTCGACGTTGTCGCTGCGGGTCAAAAGCTCAAGGACTTTCTTGGAGAGATAGTTGACCTTCTCCCGGGATAGGCGGCCGCTCATAAGGGCATGTTCCTTTCCTTGGCCAGCTTGATCTTGATCATCCGGAACATCGTCTGATACTCGATGTTGCCTTTGCGGATCTCGTCCATATGCTTGCCGAGCAGCTCGCGGACCTCTTGGTCGAGCTGATCTTCCTTGAGAAACTCCTCATTCAGAAGGGAAGTGAGGTCCTGGAGCAGGGCCTCCTTGCTTTCGATCAGCACCTTGCCGTCCCGCAGCAGATTGCGGACGATCAGGACGGCCAGGTGTTCGAGTTGGTTCTTGTTGAGCCTCATGACCGGGTAATTTACACCAAATAGGGCGGACAATTCAAGGCCTTTCGCTTCCGGCGGCGAAAAAAAAGCCTCATGCCGCCGGAAAGACAAGGAACGGGGCCAGCCGCGACGTTCCGGGGTCCCGGCGAGCCAGGGCGGCGAGCCGGCCGCCGGCATCGAACAGGCGAATCAGAGCCTCGCCGTCGGGTCCGACCGGGCCCGCTTCGGAGGGGGCGGGTGTCGCCATAGCGCGATCCGGAGGGAGGGAGCGCCCGTCTCGGACGGCCCGGGCATCCGCTTCGTCCAAATCGAACCGCGGCCATTCGGGCAGGAGCTGTTCCAACGGTACCCAGAAGGGGAGTCCGGCTACATCCGGGGCGTCTCCGTCCCATAGCGAGAGGGCCGAAGCCTGTTCGACCCGGAACTCTCCCACCGCGGTGCGGCGGAGGGACGTCAGGTGGGCTCCGCAGCCAAGGCTTTGTCCCAGATCGTGGGCCAGCGATCGGATGTAGGTCCCGGTCGAGCATCGGATGTCCAGCTCGAGGTCGGGCGGTTCGAAGCGAAGCACGCGGAGGTCATGAATGATGACGCGGGCGGGCCGAGGGGAGACCGGTTGTCCGGCCCGGGCCAGGCGGTAGAGGGGCGTGCCCGCGATCTTTTTGGCCGAGTAGGGGGGAGGGACTTGTTCGATCTCGCCCCGCAACGGCAGAAGCGCCCGATCGACGGCGTCCCTGTCCGGGATGGGACCGGCGGCCGGGCCGGGCCGAGGAGCGCCTTCCGCATCGTATGTGTCGGTCGCAGTCCCGAGCCGGGCTACGGCCCGATAGCTCTTTTCGCGGCCGGCGTAATATTGGTTCAAACGGGTGGCTTGACCCACCGCCACGATGAGGAGTCCCGTGGCCATAGGGTCCAGGGTGCCGAAGTGGCCGGTCTTGGGACGGCCCAGGGCCCGACGCAGCCGGGCGACGACATCGTGCGAAGTGGGGCCGGGGGGCTTATCGACGAGGAGGAGCCCGTCCATGAGATCAAGGAGCGGTCGTGGTCGGCCGCGCGGCGAGCTCGCGGATGATAGCCGCGACTTGGGCCGGGACTTCGACGATCAACCGGTCGTGCGGGCCGTAGACGGTGAAGCCGGCGGCGTGAGCATGGCCTCCGCCCTGGAATCGTTCGGCGATGGCTGCGGCGTGGGCGATGCCCCGCGAACGGATGCTGACCCGGAAGGTCTCCTCGCCAACCTCCTTAAAAAAGAGGACGACGTTGACGTCGCGGATGGAGCGGGCCAAGGTGGTGATGTCTTCGGTGTCGACTTCGGACAGGCCCAGCTCGCGCAGGGTTTGGCGGCGCATCGAAATGACCGCGATGTCCCCGTCCCCGGCGATGGTCAGGGTCGAGAGCACCCGGCCGAGAAGCTGGATCTTTTCGGGGGTGTTGTTGTGGTAGAGCGATTCACTGACCTTAAGCGGATCGGCCCCGGCCAGGACCAGCTCGTGGCAGGTGGCGAAGGCCCGGGCCGTGGTGTTGGAGAACTGGAAGGATCCGGTGTCCGAGGCTATGGCGCAGTATAGGTGGCCGGCCATCTCCGGCGTCAGGGCCACGGGGAGCCGGCGGCAGAGCTCGGCCATCATCTCGCCGACCGCGGAGGCCTCGGCGTCGACCCAATTGAGGTCGGCGTAGAGGTCGTTGGAATAGTGATGATCAATGTTGATCTTGAAGTCGCCTTCGATCTCGGTCATGCCTGAGCGGGAAACGTCCGCGCATTCCAGGAGGACAACCACGTCCTGGCCCCGGGCCGGAATCTGGCCCACGCGGATGCGGGCGCAGGACGGAAAAGTCGAAAATGGGTAGGGAGTCCGGTCGGCGTTGACGATCTCCACCTGCTTGCCCATCTGCTCGGCCGCCAGGGCCAGGGCCAGCGAGGTGCAGAGCGAATCGCCGTCGGGCCGGAGGTGGGAGGTGATGGCCAGCCGGCGGGCGGACTTCAGGGCCTCGACGATCGGGTCAATCGGGCTCCGGGTCATGGCGCTTGGCCTTTTCAATGAGCCGCTCCAGCCGGTCCGAGAACTCGGGAGCCGGATCCAGCTCAAAAAATAGCATTGGATTATACTTTAATTCCACTTGGGTCGCAAGGCAGTGGCGAAGCCAGCCGGTCCGCTTCCGGAGGCGCTCCAGGGCGGCTTCCGGATCCGGGGCCCCGTAGAGGCTGACGAAGACCCGGGCCGACTGCAGATCGGCGGTCGTCTGGACCCTGGTCACCGTGACCAGGCCGGCCTCGGCCTCGTCCATTTCGCGGGCCAGGATCCCGCTGAGGGCCTCGCGCAGGAGCCGGTCGACCTTCCGGACGCGCAGATCGGCGGGGCGGGGCATGGCCTCGCTCAGAGGAACCGGCGCTCGGCCATGGCCACGATACCGTTGAGGTGGGATTCGATGTCGCGCAGGGCGCCGTCCAGGATGGCCTCGACGACCGAGGCGTCGGAATTGAGGGTCACGATGCCCAGCCGGGTTCGCTGCCAGACGTCTTGGTGATCGAGCTCGGCAATCGCGGCGTTCGTGCGCCGCAAACGGTCCTTGAGCCCCTGCAGCTCCCGACGCTTGTCCTTAAGCGACCGGGCGTGGGGGAAGTGAAGCTCCAGCGTCAGCAGGCCGACGACCATGGCTCGCCTCCCCGGCGGATCAGCGCGGGACGACCTTCTCGGTGATGAAGGCCTCGATCAAGTCGCCCTCTTGGACGTCCTTGAAGTTGGCCAGGCCGATGCCGCACTCGTGGCCGCTCTTGATCTCGTTGACGTTTTCCTTGATATGCTTAAGCGAGGACAGCTTGCCCCTGTGAACGACCTCTTTGCCGCGCAGGACCCTGACTTCGGCGTTGCGGGTGATCCGGCCGTCCTGGACGTAGCTGCCGGCGATCGTTCCGACCTTGGGGATGTGAAAAACCTTCCGGACCTGAGCCCGGCCGAGGTAGGTTTCCTTGATCACGGGCTCCAGCATTCCGGTGACGGCCTTCTTGATCTCGTCGGTCAGCTTGTAGATGATCTTGTAGGTCCGGATCTCGACGCCCTGCTTGGTCGCTTGCTCCTCGATACCCGCGCCGGCTTTGACGTTCTGGCCGATGATGACGGCCCCGGTCGTGGAGGCCAGCAGGAGGTCGGATTCGTTGATGGCGCCGGTAGCGGCGTGGATGATCTTGATCTTGACCTGGGGCGTGCCGAAGGTCGGCAGGAGGGCCTTGAGAACCTCCACCGTGCCTTGGACATCGGCTTTGACGACGAGCGCCAGCTCCTTGGATTCCCCCTGCTCCAGCTTCTTGAACATGTCGTCCAGGGTTACGGCCGGGCCCTTCGGGGCATCCGACTTGCCGCCCCGGGAGAGCCGGTAATCGACGATGGCTTTGGCCTCATCGGCGTTCTCGATGGCCTGGAAGAAGTCGCCGGCCTGGGGAACTTCGCTGAACCCGAGGATCTCGACCGGAATCGACGGGCCGGCGGTCTTGATCAGCCGCCCGGCGTCGTCGGCCAGGGCCCGAACCCGGCCGAAGGTCGTGCCGGCGATGAAGGCGTTGCCGACGGACAGGGTGCCGTGCTGGATGATGACGGTGGCCAGCGGCCCCTTCTTGCCGTCCATGCGGGCTTCGAGCACGACGCCTTGGGCCGGGACCTTGGGATTGGCCTTGAGATCCAGGACATCGGCCATCAGGAGGATCATCTCCAGCAGCTCTTTGATGCCCTTTTTTTCGCGGGCCGAGACCTCGACGGCGATGACGTCGCCGCCCCATTCCTCGACCAGCAGCCCGTCCTTCTGCAGCTCCCGCTTGATCTTGTCCGGGTTGGCCTCGGGCTTGTCGGTCTTGTTGATGGCCACGATCATCGGGACGCGGCCGGCCTTGGCGTGGTTGATCGACTCTCGGGTCTGGGGCATGATGCCCTCGTCGGCGGCGATGACCAGGACGACGATGTCGGTCAGCTTGGCGCCGCGGGCCCTGAGCTGGGTAAAGGCCTCGTGGCCCGGCGTATCGATGAAGGTGATGAAGCGCTTGCCGTGGGTGACCCGGTAGGCGCCGATGTGCTGGGTGATGCCGCCCGACTCCTTGTCGACCAGGTTGGAGGTCCGGATGGCGTCGAGCAGGGTGGTTTTGCCGTGGTCGACGTGGCCCATGATGGTGACGACCGGGGCCCGGGTGACGAGGTCGGCCTTCCGGCTCTCGGCCATGATCCGGATCTCCCGCTCTACGGGCACGATCTCGATGGGCACGTTGAGGTCTTTGGACAGCTGGGCGGCCAGGGGCTCGTCGATGACGTCGTTGGACCCGATGGCGTAGCCGCGGGCGATGAGACGGTCGAGGAGATCCTTGGGCCGGACCTTGAGCTTGTCGGCCAGGGCCTTGAAGGCCGCGCCTTCGCGCAGATAGATGGCCGGGCGCGGCTTGGCCGCGTCCTTGGCCGGCTTGGCGGTTTTAACAACGGTTTTTGTCTCGCTCAATGGCGGTTCCTTTGCAACAAATTAGGGCCGGGGCTGGATGGCGATCTTCCAACCGACCAGCATCGAGGCCAGCTTGACGTTGATGCCTTTTTTACCGATGGCCAGCGAGAGCTGGTCCTGGGGGACGACGGCCTGCATCGTCTGGGCCGTCTGATCGAGAATCTCGACCCGGTCGACCCGAGCCGGGCTGAGGGCCGACTTGGCGAAGGCGGCCGGATTGGGGGACCAGATGATGATGTCGATCTTTTCGCCCCCCAGCTCTTTGCTGATGGCCAGGATGCGGGCGCCCTTGACGCCGATGCAGGCCCCGACCGGGTCGACGTCCCGCTCGGTCGTCAGGACGGCCACTTTGGCTCGTTCGCCGGGTTGGCGGACGATATCCTTGATCTGGATCGTCCCGCCGGCGATTTCGGGGATCTCCAGCGTCAGCAGGCGCTCCAGGAACTTGGGCGTTGCCCGGGAAAGCACGATCTGGGCCTCCTGGCCCTTGGCCCCGCGGCGGACCTGGATGATGGAAGCCCGGACGCGGTCGCCGCGCTCGAAGCGGTCGCCGGGCAGCTTCTCCCGGTGGGGCAGGATGGCGTCGGTATGGAGGACCTCGATAAAATCATGGCCCGCTTCCGTCCGGCGATAGACGCCCGAAATGATCTCGCCCATCCGGGGGGAGAAATCGCCGTAGATCTTCTCCTGCTCGGCGTCCCGGACTTTCTGCACGATCACCTGCTTGGCGGCCTGGGCGGCGATCCGGCCCAGAGTATCGGAGGGCAGGTCGATCTCGATCGTTTCGCCCATCTCGGCCAGCGGATTGTGGCGGCGGGCTTCCTCGAGGGAGATCTCGCGGGCCGGATCGGCGGGGGCTTCGACGATCCTCAGCTCGGTGTAGACACGAAGATCGCCTTTCTCGGGGCGGAAAAAGACGTGGATAGACTCGCCTCGGGTGTAGTACCTGGAAGCGGCGACTTTTAGCGATTCCTCGATGGCCGAGACGATGACGGACGGAATCACACCCCGCTCTTTGCTGAGCTGGAGGATAGTATTCCAGACGTTGATCTTCATAAGTCGGCCTTGGTTTCTCCGAACGGCGAACCGGGATTATAGCGGAAAGAGGCCGATTTGCAAAGGGGAGGTTCGGGCAACAGCCCTTTGGGCGGCCCCGTGAACCGCGGAAGGATGCGGTTCACGATGTGGGGAGCCAAAGACGCTTGCTCCCCCAGCGAGGAGGGCTCGGGGTGTGAGGGGCAAAAAACGCGACCCCCCCCCCCAGCGAATAGCGTCGAAGATGATGGAATTCCCCGGCGACTTGATCAGGAAAGGGGAACAAACCGGGGCTGGGGCGGCAGACCGGAATCTCCAATGAGGCCGAGGCTGATCCGAAGACGGTTTGAACAACCCGCTACAATAATGATATTCTAAAAAAAGGGAATGGTTTCCGATCAAGATGAAGAAGTGCGGAAAGCGGCCGAGGTCCGGCCGGAGGAGCGGGATTTTTTTCCGGACAAAGAATCCCTGACGCGGGTTATCAAGGAATTCAACCTGTCCCGAACCTATGCCGGCCTCTATCCGGCCGACCATCCTCAGGTCATCCAAAGCATCGATCGGGTCTATGAGATGCTCCTGGTTCTGCTCCGGACCCGGCCTTCTTTGATCCTGGGGGCGGCGAAGGATTTTCTGTTGGCCGGCGGAGAGCCTCTGAACCCCGGGAATCCCGTTTTCAGGGAATTCGCCGGGGTTTTAAATAGACGGGATATCATCTCCATCACGCTCCTCGAGGGATTGAGAAGGGAAGAGCTGGTCGACCTTCATCGCCTCGTGAATCGCTCCCCGGAGGAAATTCGAACGGGGGGCGGCATCGAGGGAATGGCGGCGCAGGCGGGCTTGACCCATATTCTCCTCAAGGAAATGGATTACAAGGCTTTTCACCTGACTGAAGAAGCGGAGATTTCTCCCTCTTCAGCCGACCATCGGCCGGGTCGCCAATCCGACCTCTGGCAGGATTTTGTCAAGAAAATGACCGGCGGCGGACGGGCCGGGATTGATCCGGGAAACCCTCCGGACTTCCAGGACGACATCGATCCCCTCAAGCTCTCCGAGTTCATCAATACGCTTCCCTCGATCCCGGAGGTCCTGTCCGGCGATTGGGGCGAAATCCTGGCGGAACCGTCCGGCCGGAAGTCCGATCCGCTGATCATGGAGAAGCTGAGCGTCTTTCTGCGCAATTTGCGGCCGGAGATTAAACGGCGGTTTTTGTCCCAGGCCTTTCCCCATGTGAATGACCGGCCCAACGAATCGCTGGCCGGCTTGGATGAAAGCCTAATCCTGGAAATGCTGGAGCAGGCCGATGCGGAGAATCGGGCCATCTCTCCCGCTCTTCTGACCATGATCGGCGAATTGTCCGGCCTCCGGGGGGCGTTGCCCTCCGTTGGGGGGACGATCGGGCCGGCGGAAAGCCCGTCCCGCCTGTCTCGGGAAAAATACCGCGTTCTCTTTGCCCGGGAAAAACACGAAGAGTACGTGGACGCGGAGTATGACGCGACTCTCGAGGATCTGGGCCGGATGCCGGTACTCGGCGCCGCGGATTTTTCTCCGGCTGAGGAAGAATCAGGGTCTCCCTTTTCTCCTGCCGAGCTCGACGGAGCTCTCGATGAGCAACGGATCGAAACGGGGATCGGCTATCTCCTGGCTGCGCTGTTGGAGCAAGAGCTCGATGCGGAGGACTATGAGGTTTTCGCCGGGAAAGCCGCCGAATATGCGCCCCATCATCTTCGCGCCGGCGAATTCGGCTTGTTGCTCAAGATCCTGGGCCGGCTTCGCCGCCGGGCCGAAGAGACGCCCGGGCCCCTGACGCGAGCGACCGAAACGTCCCTTCGGGCGTTCGAAGACGCGGCGTTCATCTCCGCGGCGGTCCGGGCGTTCAAGAACTGCGAACTCCTGAAGACCGGCGAGGCCTCGGCATTATTGAGCGCGCTGGGCGCTTCGTGCGTCCCGGAGCTGATGGACCTGCTCGTCGCGAAGGAAGGGCTTGGCGGCAGTCGGCCTTTACTTCATCTGCTCAAGCAATTTCGTGAGGCCGCGGTCGAGGAAGCCCTACGCAGGCTTATGGACCGGCCCCCGGGCGCGATTCGGACGCTGCTGGCCTTCATTAGGCAAAACGGCACTCCCGCCGGTATCCCGAGTCTCCGGCCTCTCCTCCGTCATGCGGATTCGCAGGTTCGATTGGAAGCCCTGTCCGCCTTACTGAGCTTCCGGGATGAGGCGGCGCCGGACGTCCTGCGCAGAGCCATTCAATCCGAAATCGAGCTGGAATCGCGGGGAGCGATCAAACTGGCCGGGCTGTATAGGGTCCGTTTAGTGGCGAGCGATCTTCGGAGGATGATCGATCCCTCCGTCATCCGCTGGCCGGATGACCAGCGCAATGGGGAGATCATCAGAGCACTGGGCCGCATCGGCGACCCCCTGACCCTGCCCACTCTGGAGAAGCTGGCGCGCCGGAAGAGGCCTTTTCACGCCGGCGCCCGGCGGAGCTTGAAGCTGGCCATCTTTGAGTCCCTGGAAGGCTATCCTCCGGAGAACCTGGCGGGATTACTGAGCTTCGGACGGCGGGACAAGGACTTCCGAATCAAGGCGATTTGCGGGGTTCTTCAAACCATCATCCGGGGCCCGCTATGAGCTTTTCGGATTTGGGAACGGAGGCGACGAGCTGATGACGGAATTCGATGTTCAAGAGGGATTTTTGCGGGCCGCTTATCCTCTGACGTCGGCGATCTCCAATATGCGCTATTACGGCTGTGATCACCCCTATGTCGTGGACTATGTCCAATCGGCCTTTGGGGAGCTGACGAGCCTGTTGGGGACAATCAAGTCCATAACGGTTTTCCTGGTCGGCGATCGCCTCATCGTCGAGGATCGGCCTCTGGCGGAAACCAGGCTCTTTATAAAAAAATTCATCTCTATTTTAAAGGAAAACGAAATCGAGCGTCTCACCTTTGCGGCCGGCATCACCAAGCTCGAACTGATGAGCTTCATAGCCGGCCTGGCGGCCAAAGGCGGCACCCCGCTCCGATCCTCCACCGGCATCCGGCTCGGCAAAGTGGAACTCCGGATGGGGGAGGAGACCTGGCCATTGGAAGCCTGCTCTATTCCAGCCGGGGAGCGGCCGACGACGGACGTCAGCCTGATCGGCGGCGATCAGGAATTCGACCGGATCAAAGAGCTATACCAACTGGCTGAGCGGAACAAACGTGTCGACATGCACAACGCCGAAGAGATCGTCAAACGGTTCATCGGCATACTGGGTTTGGACGCCGATCCGATCGGCCTGCTGGCTTCGGTCAAGGAGGTCCACGAATACACCTTCACCCATGCCGTGAATGTCGGAATTCTAACCATCGGACAGGCCCGTATTCTCGGCTTTTCCTCCGCGTCCGTCCGCGAGATCGGGATCGCGGCCTTGCTCCACGACATGGGCAAGATATTCATCCCCCCCGAGATCCTGGGCAAGCCGGGCCGGTTGACGCCGCAGGAACGCGTCGTCATTGAAAAGCATACCCTGAAAGGCGGCCGGTATCTGATGACCCAGGAGGGCGTTCCCAAGCTGGCCGCGCTGGTGGCTCTCGAACATCACCGCAAATTCGACGGGACCGGATACCCCTACTTCGGCCCGGGGTGGAAGCCCCACATCGTCGGACAAATGGTCGCCATCGCCGATGTGTTCGACGCCTTGCGCAGCCGCCGCGCCTATAGTGAACCGAAATCGATGGAAGCGATTCTTGAAATCCTGCGCCAGGAACGGGGGATCGCCTTCCACCCTCGACTCCTCGACAATTTTCTGGGGCTGTTGGCGGGCCATAAGCCGCCGATGTAGGCTTCGGCCGGCGACGGCTCATTCCCGCGCTGCCGGATCCGTGGCCCGGGTCATGAGCTTAGCTCCCTCAGGCCAGAGCTTGATGATGCACCCGCGGGCCAGTTCGTACTCGGCGCCGCAGCTTTGGCCCAGCGAAAAACTATGTTCGGAAGCAAAAAATATCGTTTTCAAACGGCCGAGGCTAGCTGGGGAGGGAGGCAGGAGCCCCGCGCAGGCTATACGGGCCGGCGCCGATGATCTCAAGGTCCAGGAAGCGGCCGGTGACGTCGCCCTCGGCCCGGAAATTGACGACTTGGCCGCCTTCCGTGCGGCCGGAAAAGGCCGTGGCGTCTTTCTTGCCCGGTCCCAAAGCCAGTACTTTCAGGGTCCGGCCGATGAGGCTGCGGTGAAATTCCGTTTGCAGCCTCTTCTGGAGGGTTTGGACCTCGATCAGTCGGCGGCGCTTGACCTCTAAGGGAACATCGTCGGGGCCGCGGGCCGCCGCCGTCCCCGGCCGGGGCGAGTAGCGGAAGGAGAAGATGGAGGTGAATCGAATCTCCTCCAGAATCGCCAGGGTTTCGAGAAACTCCTCCTCGGTCTCGCCCGGAAAGCCGACGATGATGTCCGTGCTCAGGCAAAGGCCGGGCAGGCGCTCGCGCAGGCGGGCGACGAGCCCAAGGTAATCAGCCCGCGAATAGCCCCTGTTCATGCGGGCCAGGACCGAGCTCGATCCGGATTGGATCGGCAGGTGGAGCTGGCGGCAGATGCGGGGGGAGGCGGCCATGGCTTCGATGATCGAAGGGCCGAAACTCCGGGGATGCGAGGTCAGGAAGCGGATCCACTCCGGCCCCGGGATTCGCTCCATCTCCGCCAGCAGGCGGGCGAAGTCGGCCCGGCCGTCCGGGTCGCGGTAGGAGTTGACGTTCTGGCCGAGGAATTGAATTTCCCGGTAGCCGCGCCGGGCCAGGTCCTCGACTTCGGCCCGGATGGACTCCAGGGGACGGAATTTTTCCCGCCCCCGAGCCATGGGCACGATGCAGTAGGAGCAGAAGTTGTCGCAGCCCTCCATGATCGTGACGAAGGCGCTGATCGGGCTTTGGCGGGCCAAGAGACGGGGAGGCGCCTCCTGCCACGCGGCGACCTGTTCGGCGGCGACGACGGGGCCCGCGTCGGTCCGAGCCAGGATCTCGGGGAGCTTCAGGTATTCGTCGGGACCGATCACGAAGTCGACTCCCAACCGGCGGGATAGAATTCGATCGCCCTCGATTTGGGCGATGCAGCCGGCGACGCCGATAAGGAGGGGCCGGCGGGCCTTCATCTGGGCCAAACGGCCGAGGTAGGAGTACATCTTCTCCTCGGATTTGGCCCGGACGGCGCAACTGTTGATGATCAGGATGTCGGCGTCTTCTGCGCGCCCGGCCGGCCGGGCGCCCTCGGCCGCGAGGACGCCGGCGATCTTTTCGGAGTCGTTCTCGTTCATCTGGCAGCCGAAGGTCCGGATGAAAAAGAGGCGGCCGACGAGATCGTTGGACATGGCGGCGCCCATTATACACCAGCCGGGAAGGGGCGCGGGGAGGCGCCGGGCCTTCTAGAGCAGCTCGTCGACGAGCTCGGCGGCCGTCCGGACGTAGCCCGCGCAAAGCGTGCGAAAGAGCCCCCGGTCGCGGGCCTCGGCCATGCCTTCGGGGGTGGCCAGGTCCACACCGATGAGGGTCGGGCACTTGAGCGAGCCGTGGAGCTCTTTGAAGCGGTCGGCCAGCCGCCGCATGCGCTCGTAGGTCCGGTCGCGGGCGGCCAGGTCGTCGGCCCGGGTCCTGCCATGCTTGAGGGAGAGGGCCATGAAGGCCCCGGTCACGGCGCCGCAAGCCTCCCCGAGGTGGGCCATGCCGCCGCCGAAGGCCTGGCTGAGCCGCAGGGCCGTCTCGCGTTCCAGGCCGAGGTCCTCGGCAAAAGCGAGGAAGACGGCCTGGGAACAGCTGAATCCTTCCTCGAAGACGGCCGCGGCCTTGGCTACGCGCGGATTTTCGGCCATGAGAGTCTCCTTGTCCGGCCGGATCATTCCCGGCCGTCGGGACGCAGCATCTCGCGGGCGCTGGCCCGAGCCGCGTCTGTGATCCGGCTTCCGGTCATGAGCCGGGCGATCTCCTCTACCCGCTCTTCGCCCAGGAGGGCGCGGACGGTGGTGAAGGTGCGATCCTTCTCGATCCGTTTATCGATCCGGAAATGATAGTCGGCGTGGGAGGCGATCTGGGGCAGGTGGGTGATGCAGATGACCTGATGGGTTCGGGCCAGGCGGCGCAGCTTCTGGGCCACGAAGTCGGCCGTGCGGCCGCCGATGCCGGCGTCGATCTCGTCGAAGATCAGGGTCGGCGCCCCTTCCCGGGCCCGGCCGGCCGATTTGAGGGCCAGCATGATTCGGGAGAGTTCGCCGCCCGAGGCGATCCGACGCAGGGGTTTGAGGTCTTCGCCCGGGTTGGGGCTGATCAGGAATTCGACCTCGTCCCAGCCGGAATCCCGAACGGCGTCGGCGCTCTCCAACGGGACCGGCTGCGGGGAGACGCGGACCTCGAAGCGGGCTTTTTTCATCCCGAGCATCCCGATCTCCCGCTCGATGGCGCCCCCGAGCTCCGCGGCCGCAGCCCGCCTCCGGTCCGACAGCCGGGCGGCTTTCTCGGCGAAAGCGGCGTGGAGCCGAGCGATCTCCTCGTCGGCCGCCGCCAGCCGGTCCTGGATCCGGACCAGATCGTCGCGCTCGGCGACCAGCTCGTCCAGCCGGACGCGGACCTCCTCCAATTGGCCCCCGTACTTTCTTTTCAGGCTTTCGATCCGGCTGAGGCGTTCCTCGATTGTCTCGAGCCGCTCGGGCGCGACATCCTGGCCGTCCTTGTAGCGCATCAGAAAATCGGCGGCCTCGCGGGCGGCGATGACGGCCGGGCCCAGCGCCTCCCGGTAGTCGGCGAAGGCGGCGTCGAAGCCGACGAGCTCGTCCAGCACGGCCTGCAGCTTCACGGCCAGCTCGGATAGGGAAGGCTCCCCGGAGTAGGCCAGGCCGAGAGCCTTGTCGAGGAGGCCGCCGATCTTCTCGGCGTTGCGCAGGCGATGGCGCTCGGCCCGCAGCTCGTCTTCCTCGCCCGGCCGCAGAGCGGCTTTCTCGAGCTCCTGGATCTGGTATTCCAAATAGTCCAGCCGCTGCCGCCGGTCGCGCTCCTTGGCCCGCCATTCGAGCCGCTTCTGCCATTGCGCCCGCAGCTCGCCGGCCAGGCCGGCCGTCTCGGTCCGCAAGGCCAGGGTGCCGGCCTGCTGGTCCAGGTAATCGAGATGGCTGTCCAGCCGGAGCAGGAAGATGTGGTCGTTCTGGCCGTAGACGTCGATCAGGCCCGAGACGAGGTCGCGCAGCCGCTTGAGGGGCACGAGGACGCCGTCGCAATAGGCCTTGGCCGCGCCCTCCTCGGCTACGATCCGCTGCACGCTCATCTCCTCGGCTTCGAGAATCGGAGGCGCGGCCGGGGCGGTGGGCGGGCGGGTCAGGAGGGCTTCCACGACGGCCTCGCGGCAGCCCGTCCGGATGAGATCCGCGGAGGCCTTTTCGCCCCCGATGAGCCGGAGGCTGTCGATGAGGATGGACTTGCCGGCTCCCGTTTCGCCGGTCAGGACGGAAAATCCCGGCCCGAACCGGATCTCCAGATCCTCGATCGTGGCGAGGTTCCGGACGCGCAGGTGACGGATCATGCCGGCTTATTTCTTCTGGAGGATGAGGGGGACGAGGGCCTTTTCCATGTTGATGCGGCCGTAGCCGAGAAATTCGTCCTTGCCGGCGTAGCCGGCGGCGTTGACGTCGTCGGCCGAGTACCGCATGATGGCCATGATCTGGGCCGGCGTCAAGCCGGGTTTGAGGCCCTTGATCAGGGCGGCCAGGCCGGAGACGTGCGGCGCGGCCATCGAGGTGCCGTCGGCGTATCCATAGGGAAGCGTCGCCGGACCGAAAAACCAGGTGGGCACGGTGGACAGGATCTGGACGCCGGGGGCCGCGGCGTCGATCTCGGCGCCGATGTTGGAGAACGAGGCCCGGACGTCGTTGTAATCGGTGGCGGCTACGGCGAAGACGTAGTTGTCGTAGGCGGCCGGATAATATACGGGCCCGGCCGAGTTGCCGGCTGCGGCGATGATGACGACACCCTTGTCGTAGGCGTAGCGCAGGGCGCTGCGCAGGGTCTCGTCGCCGGTCGGCGAGCCCAGGCTGAGGTTGATGACGGAGGCGCCGTTGTCGGCCGCATAGATGATACCCTGGGCGACCTTGTCGGTCGTCCCTGTGCCGGTTTTGTCCAGTACCTTGACGGGCAGGATCCGGCAGTTCCAGGCGACGCCGGCGATACCCTCGCTATTGTCCGTTCCGGCCGCGATGATGCCGGCCACCAATGTCCCATGGACATAATCGTCGGTGGCGTCGTGATCGTTGTTGACGAAGTCATAGCCGCTGTTCTTGATCTTGTCGACGAGGTCGGGATGCGTCAGATCCACGCCGGAGTCGACGACGGCCACGGTCACCGTCTCGCTCCCGATCGTCTCCTCCCAGGCGGCCGGGCCCTTGATGTCGGCGCTGGCCTTGCCCGTCGGGCTGCCGGGGACGCTGCCGATCTGCTGGCCCGTGTTCGAGAGGGCGTACTGGTACTTGAACAAAGGATCGTTCGGGGTCAGCGTCGCGCGCAGATAATGGTTGGGGTGGGCATACTCGACGTCGGGGTTGCGCGCTAGGGCGTCGATCATCTCCTCGACCGTCGTCCCCTCGGGCGTTTGAATCGTGTAGACATCGAGCCTGTCCACCCGGGCGACAATGCGGGAGCCGTAAGCGGCTAGGGTGGCGGCCTTCAGGATCTGCGGAATCGAGCGCCTGAACTTAACCAGGACTTGGTCGGGGGCGTAAGCGGGCAGCCCGGAAGCGTCGCCGAGGAAGGACGCACCGGCGGAGGCGACATCGCGCGGAACGGCCGGCGTCGTTTGGAAGGCCATGGCGGCGGCGGCCGTGGCGACGGCGGCCAGGATGAGAATTGCTTGGCGCAGGTGGGGGGTCATGGTTCATCCTCCTTAGAAGGCCAACCCGGCGCGTACCGTGCCGCCGTAGTCAAGGCCAAGGCCGCCGCCGATTTTCTGGAAGGGGATAAGCGTCGCGCCGATCTTGATCCGGAAGGCGGTCGAAGGTTCATAAATGGTTCCGAAGCTCACCGCGAAGGCGCCGGCGCCGGCGACCTTCTTCTCTTCCGTCCCCTCCAGGTCTTCGATCGTCTCGGTCATGGTCATCTTGCCCCAGAGCCGGTCGTAGGCGACGCCGAGGAATGGCGAGAAGAGCTCGAAGCCGCGGTAAATCAGCACCGGGCCGACTTCCACCCGCATCCAGTTCCCCTTGAGGTCGGCTTGGCCCTCGACCGCCAGGCCCGTGATGGGATAAGAGGCGGCCTGCCCCAGATAGGCGCTGAACCGGGCCTCGGCGTCCATCTCCCAGAATCCGGAGACGAAAAGCCGCTTGCGCACCTCGGCCCCGACGATGAGGCCGCCGATCGAGCCGGCCTGATTATCGATTGAGAAGGGCAGGTTCCGGAAGACCAGGCCGTTCCAGTTGGACAGGCTGTAGCCGCCGATGAGGCCGATATCGAAGCCTGGGGTGATCTCGAAATCCAGTCCGACGAAGGCCTGCGGGCTGAGGAGACGCGAAGAGCGGGTGCCGTCGTCCCAGGTCAGCGTCCGCGAGAACAGTTCGAAATGGAAGGCGGGCTTCAAGTGCAAGCCGGAGGTCCCCGCGTCGGTCTGAGCGGCCGGGGATGCGCTGCCCGCGATCGCGATGAGCAGCAGGGCCGGAATCGCCAGAAGACGATGTGCGCGCATGGGTCCTCCTTATTTCTTGACCGGGGGCTTAGCCGGAGGCGGAACGGGCGGCTTGGCTGTTTTCGCCTCGGCCAGGAGCTTCTGACCCTTGACGGCCAGCTTGCTCTTGGGATAGTCCGTCACCAGCTTGGTCAGGTAAGGCACGGCCTGATCGGCCTTGTTCCATCCGACGTAGCAGAGCCCCAGATAGTAGTAGACCTGTTCCATGCCCGAGAACGACGGGTAGCTCGTCAGGATCTCGATCAGTCGGTCGACCGCCGCGGCGTAGGCTTTGGTGCGGACATAGTGCTCGGCGATCAAGACCGCGTGCTGGGCCAGGCGTTCCTCGCAGTTGAGGATGCCTTGGCGGGCCGTCTTGGCCTCTTCGCTCAACGGATAGATGCTCAAGACCTTCTTGAATTCGGCCAAGGCCTGCAGGGTTTTCTGCTGGTCGCGTCCCGGTTTCAGGGCTTTGTTGAAAAAGCTCAGGGCGATCCTGTATTGGGCGAAGGAGGCGGAGGGGCTGTAGGGGAAGAGGCGGATGAACTCGGCGTATTCGGCCGCGGCCAGGATCAGATTGCCCTCGTCGTTCTCCCGGAAATAGGTGTCGGCGACGGCCAGCTTGGCCCGCTGGGCATAGAAGCTCTTGGGGAACGAGTCGATGACTTGGCGCATGTAAAGCCGGGCCCGCTCGGGATCCTTCTTCAGGTATTGTTCCCCTTCTTTGTAGAGGGCTTCGTCCGAGGCCGCTTGGCCGGCGCCGGGGACGACGACCGCTTTGGCCTTCTTGCCGCAGTCGGCCGCGGCGACGATAAGACAGACGAGGGCCAGTCCCGTGATGATCTTTTGGTTCATGAAATCGTTCCTTTGACCGCTTCTTGGCCGGAGGCCGGGAGGGGGTAGAGTTGTTGGATGTAATCCCATTCTGCGGCCAGCCCGTCGGCCAGCCCGGTCCGGGGCGCGAAGCCGAGCTCCCGCTCGGCCTTTGAAATGTCGGCGAAGGTGTGCAGGACATCGCCTTTTTGGGGAGCCACGCGGCGCAAGCGGGGAGGGCGCCCGCAGACTGAAGCCAACACCTTGAAAATCCGGTCCAAACGTTCGCGATGGCCGCCGCCGACGTTGTAAACCTGGCCGGGTCGGCCGCGCTCCAGGGCCGCCAGGTTGGCCGAGACGATATCGTCGATGTAGGTGAAATCGCGGGTCTGCTTGCCGTCGCCGTAGACCGTGATCGCCGCGCCTGCGTGGATGGCTTTGAGAAACTTGTGGAAGGCCATGTCGGGGCGCTGGCCGGGGCCGTAGACGGTAAAGAACCGCAGCGAAACCGCGGGCACGCCGTAGTTTTGGAAGTAGAGGAAGGCCAGGTTCTCGGCCGCCAGCTTGCTGACGCCGTAGGGCGAGAGCGGATGCAGGGGGCTCGTCTCTTTGAAAGGCATGTCGGGCGTCAGGCCATAGACGGAGGATGAGGAGGCGTAGACGAAGCGGCGCAGAGGCAGGCCTTTAGCCGCCTCGAGCAACCGCTGGGTGGCCCGGATGTTCTGGCGGATGTAGACATCGAACTGTTCGCCCCAGGAATCCCGCACTCCGGCCTGGGCGGCCAGGTGGTAGACGGCGTCGGCGCCGCGCAGGAGAGGGCGCAGGGGCAGCTCGTTGAGGTCGGCGTTCAGCCAACGGAATTTCTTGTGGCCGAGGAGCGGCGCGAGGTTCCGGCGCTTGATCCGTTCGGCGTAGAAATCGGTCAAGCAGTCGATGCCGGTGACCCGGCAGCCGTTTTCGAGCAGTCGCAGCGAGAGACGCGATCCGATGAATCCGGCCGCCCCCGTGACGACGATGTTCATGCGCTCTCCGCCCGGGCGGCCAGGTTTTTCAACCTTGCGGCCGCCCGCGCCGGGTCGGGGTCGTTGAACACGGCGTTGCCGGCGACGATGATCTGGGCGCCGTCGCGGACCAGCCCGGCCACGTTGTCGTCGTTGACCCCGCCGTCGATCTCGACCAGGGCCGGGAGGCTGGCTTCCCGCAGCGTCCGCCGCAAATCGCGGATCCGTTGGCGCGAGCCCGGGATGAATCGCTGGCTGCCCCGGCCCGGATTGACGCACATGATCAGAACGAAGTCGAGGTCGGGCAGGATGTCCTGCAGAGCGGCCAGCGGTGTCGCGGGATTGAGCGCGGCGCCGGCTTTGCGGCCCGCGGTCAGGATGGCGTCGATGTCGCGATGGAGGTGGGGGGTCGCCTCGACGTGGATCGAGATCCAATCGGCCCCCGCGTCAAGGAACCACGGCACGACCTCACGCGGCGTATCGACCATGAGATGGACGTCCAGCGGCAGCCGGGTCGCCTTCTTGAGGCGGGCGACTAGGCCGGGCCCGAAGGTCAGGCCGGGGACGAAATGCCCGTCCATGATGTCGACATGGAGCAGATCCGCGCCTCCGGCTTCGGCCGCGGCCGCGGCCTCGGCCAGGCGGGTGAAGTCCGCCGACAGCAGGGAGGGGGCGAGGAGGGCCATCTTACTTGCTGACCTCAAGGGCGACCTGGTTGCGTTTCTGGACCTTGTAGCCGTGGACGGGGAATTGCTTGATGATGATGCCGGGCTCGAGCCCCGGGTAGAACGAAGGGTGGATCTCGGCCACTTTGAAGTCCAACGCCCGCAGCTGGCGAAGGACGAAGTTGGCGTCCTTCTCGATCAGATCGGGCATGATGAAACGGTCCTCCCAGGCGCCCTGGCTGACCAGGAAGTTCACGGCCGAGCTGCGGCCCACCGTGGCTTCCGGGGGCGGATACTGGGCGATGATGCGCCCGGCGGCGTATTGGGCCGAATGGATCTGCGAAACGCGGCCGCGCAGAAGCTTGGCGTTCTTCAAAGATTGGGCGGCCCACTCCAGGCTCCGGCCTTCGAGCTTGGGGACGGCGACTTTTTCACTGCCCTCGCTGAGGGTGACCTTGACCGTCCGGTGCGATTTGATCCGGGATTGGGGCGGCGGGTCCTGGGCGACCACGCGGCCCCGCTCATAGCGGCCGTCGAACTGGTAGCCCTGAACCGTCAGGGAGGTCTTGCGGCGGGCGGATTCCGTCCGGGCTTCATTGAGAGTGCGGCCGACGAGGTTGGGCACGGTGACTAGTTCCCCTTGCAGCAAGAGGCGCGAGGTGCCGACCGCCGCGGCGAAGAAAAGGACAAGATAGATCAGGATGCTGAGAAGGTAGTCGTTCGGTGTCTTTTTCGTCATCGGCGAGTCGTTCCGGTCGAACGATTCATCTATACCATATTACCCTAACGCTGGCAATCGGGCCGGGGTTGCAGAAAAGCCCAAATGAAACGATTGCTCCGGTGCGAATATCAACCATCTTGTTTGGATTATAAACGATACGATGGAAGGCAAACGGCAAAGGCTCCTTGGAGGGGGAGCTCCGGACGGAAAGCCAGGCGATAACGCGCGGTCTAACGATTTTGTATTCGGATGATACGATGGAAGGCAAGCGATGAAGGCTACCTTGGAGGGGGGGAATCCGGGGAGTATAATATCGCCCGATTCCCCCGAGGAGAGACGCCATGACGATTTCCGACTTCCGCAGCGACACCGTGACCAAGCCCACTCCGGCCATGCGCCGGGCCATGGCCGAGGCCGAGGTCGGCGACGACGTCATCGGCGTCGATCCGACGGTCCGGCGCCTGGAGGCCCTGGCGGCCGAGACCATGGGTAAAGAGGCCGGCCTGTTCTGCCCGTCGGGCACGATGGGCAACGCCATCGCGGTTAAGGCCTGGACGCAGGAACTGCAGGAAGTCATCGTCGAGGCCAAGTCCCATATCTACAACCTCGAGTCGACCCAGATGACATTCATCTCCCGGGTGACGCCGCGCCCGCTCCCCTCCCGGCGCGGCGCCATGGATCCGGCCGAGGTGGAACGAGCGGTCCGGAAGCCCAACGTCCACACGCCGCAGACGAGCCTGATCTGCGCCGAAAACACCCACAACAACTGGGGCGGCGCGGTTCTGCCGCTGGACAACTTGAAGGGCCTGCGGGCGGTTGCCGACCGGCACGGCCTGAAGCTGCACATCGACGGGGCCCGGATCTTCAACGCCAGCGCCGCCTCCGGCGTCCCCGTCCTCGACTATGCCCGGCAGGCCGATTCGGTCATGTTCTGCCTATCCAAGGGACTTTCGGCTCCGATCGGATCGATGCTGGTCGGGCCTCGGGATTTTATTGATTACGGCCGCCGGTTGCGCAAGGTGTTGGGCGGCGGGATGCGGCAGGTGGGGGTGATCGCCGCGGCCGGATTGCTGGCCATGACCGAGATGGTCGGGCGTCTGGCCGAAGACCATGTCCGGGCCCGCCGGCTGGCCGAGGCCATCGCGTTTTTGCCGGGCATCGCCATCGATCCGGCCGAAGTGGAGACCAACATCATCATCTTCGGGTTCGAGCATCCCCGGCTGAACGTTCCGGGCCTGCTCGGGGATTTGGAGCGGCGGGGCATCTGGGCCTTGGCGGCGCCGGGCGGCGCCGGCATCCGGATGGTCACCCACAAGGACGTCGACGACGGGGACGTGGATCGGGCTATCGCCGCGTTCCGCGAAATCCTAGCCCATCGCTAAGGCGAGGGGGGACTAGCGAAACGCCTGTTTTCCTAGCTCGTCGCTTCGTCCAGAAGCTGGGCGATGTCCTTGACCTCGATCCCTTCGCGGTTCTGCTCCTTCAGGGCGTCTCCCAGCATGGTTTGGCAGAACGGACAGGCCGTGGCGACCGTCCCGGCGCCGGATCGGGCGATCTCATCGGCCCGCAAGTGGCTGATCCGGCGGCCGAGAGTCTCCTCGGTCCACATCAGCCCTCCCCCGGCGCCGCAGCAAAAGCTATGTTCTTTGTTATTTTCCAGCTCGCGGAGCGTTCCCCCGGCCAGCCGGCCGAGAAGGGCCCGGGGCTCCTCGATAACCCCGTTGTGCCGGCCCAGGTAGCAGGGATCGTGGTAAGTCCAGGCGGAAGTCCCCGCGGCCGGCCGGGGCGTGAGACGGCCTTCCTCCACCAGCCGTCGTAGGAAATCGGCATGATGGACGACGGTCAGTCCCCGCAGCCGCTCCTTGGCCTCGGCCGACAGGTCGGACATCCGGTCGATCAGCTTGGGGTATTCATTTTTCAAAGCGTTATAGCCGTGCGGGCAGGCGGTGATGATCTTGCGGACTCCGCGGGCGGCCAGGACGGCCAAATTCTCCTGGGCCAGCGTTTGGAACAGATATTCCTGGCCCAGCCGACGAGCCGAATCGCCGCAGCACTTTTCTTCGGCGCCCAGGATCGAGAAGTCGATGCCCGCTTTTTTCAACAGCCGGGCCAGGGACGCGGCGATGGCCGTACCCTTCTCGTCGTAGGAGCCGGCGCAGCCCACCCAGAAGAGATATTCGGCCCCGGGATGCTCGGCGGCCGTCGGGACGCCCAGGACCGCCGCCCAATCGCCCCGCTTGGCGAAGCCGATGCCCCAGGGGTTGCCGTTGGTCTCCAGGTTGCGGAAGAATCCGTTCAGCTCGGCCGGGAAGGCGCTCTCCATGAGGACCCGGCTCCGTCTCGCGCCGACGATCTTCGGGATATGCTCGATCTCGACCGGGCAGACGTGCATGCAGGCGCCGCAGGTCGTGCAGGTCCAGATCTCGCCTTCCGAATGGACCTCTGGCACGAGCGGCGGGAGCGCCTCGCGCTTCCCGGATCGCAGGGCCGCGGCATGGGCCAGCAGGTGCTTTTCCTGGTTGAGGATGATCATCTTCGGCGACAGCGGCTTGCCGCTGGCAAAGGCCGGGCAGGCGTCCTGGCAGCGGCCGCACTCCATGCAGGCCAGGGCGTCCAGATTGTCCTTCCAAGTCCAGTCGGCGGCCTTCTCCAAGCCGAAAACCTCGCTGTTCTCTAGATCCAGCGGCTCGAGCGAGCGGCCGGCCTCCGGCTTGCCGAAGACGAGGTTGAGCGGGCCCGTGAACATGTGCAAGTACTTGGAATGGGGGACATAGGCGATGAACCCGAAGACGGTCAGAATGTGGGCCCACCAGCCGACCTTGACTTGGGCCGCGATCGCCGCGGTACTCAGGCCCGACGAGGCGATGCCGCGGGCCAGCCGGATGCCCAGAAAGGACCAGCGGACGGCGTCAGGCTGGGCGGCCAGGGTGAAGGCCTCGAAATAGAAGTAGGTCAATGTGACCAGGATCAAAGAAGCGTAGATGACGGCCGAGTCGCCCCGGGTCGTGGCATAAGCGGGCGGCCGGATGAGAAAGCGCCGGACGATGAAATAGGCGACGCCGACGAGAACCAGGATGCCGAAGAGGTCGACGGCGAACGAGAACAGCAGCCCGAGGCGGGAGGCGCCGAAGAGAAAGAAGCCGTCGAAGAAGCCCTCCAAGGCATGGTTGACGGTCATGGTGTCGAAGGTCAGGGCACCATAGAAGATGAGGACATGCATCAGGCCGGTGAAGAGCCGCTCGTCTTTGAGCGTGCAGCGCTGGAGAAGGATCTTGCCCAGGGCCCGCCCGATCCGGCCGGCGATCCGGTCGAAGCGGTTCTCGGGCCGCCCGGCCCGGACGATCCGGTACCGGCGCAGGATCGGGGCCCCGAAGGCTGCGAGGGTAGCGGCGATGACCAAAAGGAAGATGATCTTTTCGGGCGTCGAGAGCATCGGCCCTCCTTAGAATTAGAACGAGAACTGGATGCCGGCCCGGATCACCCGCGGAGACTGGATCTCCGAGGCGAAGCGCAGCGGGAAGGATGGGCTCGTCCATTCGTTTTCCTCGGTGGCCAGGCTCTGGTTAAAGAGGTTGAAGGCGTCGACGAGGAAGCGCAGGACGCCGTTCCGTCCCACGATCACGGACTTCTCCAGCCGCAGGTCCACGGTCATGTTGAATTCGTATCTGGCCACGCCGCGGGGGTGGGCCTGCACGTACAGCAGGCCTTGAGATAAGCCTTCCACGATGATCTTGCGGGCGAAGGGCTGGCCGTCATAGTACTTGGCCACCAGCCCGATGCGTGTCCCGAAGGGGAGCGGAGCGCTGAAGCCCAGCCGGATCGTGTAGGCCCGGTCGAAGCGCATCCGGCCGCGGGCGTTGATGGCGGCATTGGGGTCGTCGTAGAGCGAACCGATCATGCCGTCGTCATTCTCGAGCTCGGTGTTGCCGGGATCGGTCGTGCCGACGATCTCCATGGCTGTCATCGAGAGGTAGAACAGGAAGCGTTCGTCCCAGGCCTTGATCAGGGTCAAGTCCAGCCCCCGGTAGGTCGAGGTGCGGGTCTGCAGATCCGGGTTGGTCAAGACGAAGAAATCCTGTCCGAGGGCCGAGGTGCGCCGATCGAACACGGTGAAGGTCAAATCGTCGGCATCGCCGGGGATCCGGTTGTCGCCGAAGTCGGAGATCGTCAGGGAGCTATAGTCGCCCGCCGTGACACCTGTGTTGATCGTCTCCAGCAGGCGGTTGGTCCGCCGCAGGAAGCCGCTTAAAGTGAATCGCCAGCCTTTGTCGAAATTCTGGACGAAGGTCAGGGCGAATTCGTCGAGGCGCGGGCGAAGGAGGTCGGGGTCGATGGAGGAATAAGCCGGGCCCTCCCGCCGCAGCAGGGCGCCCCGTTCGGATTCTTGGTAGAGGCCGTCTCCGTTTGGATCGGTCCAGGCATAGACCAGGGCCCCGGGCGCGCCCGGATCGCCCCAGAGCAGCGTGTTCAGTGGAAGCTGGAGATCATAACGGGCCAAGGCGATCTTGAACGTCGAGGTCTTGCGAAGGGAGAGCGGGATGGTCAGCTCGGCCCGGGGCGAGACGGACATCCAGTGGACCGACGCGGTCCGGTTGCCGGCCGAAAGGACGGAGGCGTTGAGGCCGATTCGGAGAGTGATCAGCCCGGAGAGGGTGATCGCGTCCTGAAGGAAGACGTTGGCTTCCAATGAGGAGAGCCGCGAATCGAACGGACCCGACGACACCGCGACCTCGGCCGCCCGGGGGCCGTAATACCGAAGAACCGTGTTCCGGGGGACGGTCGTGGTCAGGGAGGCGGACGACGAGCGAATCTGAGCCCCGTATTCAACCCGATGATCGGTGTCGCCGAGACCGGGAAAGAGCGATGCCCCCTCGTAGGATAGGACGAGCTTCTGACGAAGCCCGTCTTGCAGAGACGCGGGAGCGCGGCCCGCCGCCCGGGTGAAAATGTCCAGCCAGGGCTGTCCGCCGGCTTCGGCCTGAAGCCCGTCGGTGGTCTTGGAGACCGCCCAGCTCAGCCCTAAACGACTGTGGTGGAGGCCTTCGGGGCGCGTTTCGTAGATCGCCTGCAGGATGCCGGAGAGGACCTTGCGCCGGGAGGTGGCTTCCCAGGCCACATCCCGATCCGAGCCGTAGGAATCATAGGCGGCGGATTGCCCGACCCAGACAAACTTGAGGACGTTGCCGGCCGCCGGGATGGCCGCAGTGAACAATCCCGACAGCAGGGACGACCGGTCCTCGGGCGAAAATCCGGCCGCGTTGCGTCCGATGGAGCGCTCCGACCAGGCCGTGAAGAAGGTCGCCCCGCGGCTTGAGAGAGGCCCCGAAAGCTGGAAATCGTATTCGCTGGCCCGGCTGAAGGTGTTGGTTTCGAACAGGTTTTCGCTTTGAAGGGCGGGGGTGATGTTGTCGGCGCTCAGCGATTTGTCGGTGTAGAAGGCGCGGAAAGCGGCATGGAATTCGGCGGTTCCCGCGCGCGGCGTCAGAGACAGCTGACCGCCCGGCGTCGTCGCCTGAACGGGCAGGATGGCGTTGTCGTGTCCGATCGAAGCCAGGCTGAAGACGTCGGGAAGCCAGAGGGCCCGGCCGCCTTCATAGGGATCGCTGACATCCATGCCGTTGAGGAGGACGACGTTTTGCGTCCAGGAGACGCCGCCCCGGGCACCATAGACGAACGGCATCGTCGCCCAGAGTCCGCCTACATCGATCCGGTTCGTGGTGGCCGAGAGGTCCTGGTTCTCCAGGAGGGATCCAAGCGAGTTCCCGGAGGGAAGGAGGTCGATCTGATCGGCGGTGATCGTCGTTTGGGCGCCGACGGCCGAGAAATCGACGGCTTTGGCGGCGGCGCTCTCCAAAGCTCCCCTGGCATCTGGCGCCAGGACGAATTCGATATCGATGTCCGACGCGTCCGTGACCATCAGTCCGCGCTTCTCGGCCGCCCCGGCGCCATCTTTCCAGGCCCTGGCCGAATAGAGCCCGGGGGCGATCGACATGAAGCCGAAATAGCCGTTTTTGTCGGATATCGTCTCCGATCCCGAACCGCCGGTGCCCGGCAACAACGAAACGAAAGCCTTCGGGAGAGGACGGTTTCGGGCGTCCAGGACGCGACCCCAGATCTTTCCTGAGGCTGCGGAAGCGGGCGAAGGCGCCAGAAAAAGGATGGCCGCAAAACAAGAGAGCAGGAACAAGCGACGAGAGGAGCGGCGAAGTGTCTTCAGAATTCTCTCCGGAGGAAAAATTCGCCATATTGTCCAATTGTCGACCTCACCTGTCAAGAAGGGCTCCGGGCATAGGGGGCAAAACACGCTCACGCCCCCAGCGAGGGCGTTCGCTCCGGCCGGCTCGGTCGCTCCCTATCCTCATCGGGCTTAGCGTTCGCCCGATGAGGACAGGACCGTGCCCGCTCCCTCGCCGATGGGTTTTGCCCCCTACGCCCCTCGCCCTGGTTTTAAAGACTGCGATTTTCTGAACGATAAAAACAAGTCAAACGATAAAGGCATCCTTGAGGGGGAGGCAGCCCTTGGCGTTGGAGGGGGAACCTGGCAAAGGTTCCCCCTCCAAGGGAGTCAGTTGGAGCGGGGAACCCGCTAAAGGTTCCCTCTCCAATGGAATCCCCCCTACGCTCCTCGCCCTGGTTTTAAGATTGCGATTTTCTGAACGATAAAATACAAGTCAAACGATAAAGGCATCCTTGAGAGGGAGGCAGCCCTTGGCGTTGGAGGGGGAACCTGTCAAAGGTTCCCCCGCCAAGGGAGTCAGTTGGAGCGGGGAACCCGCTAAAGGTTCCCTCTCCAATGGAATCCCCCCTACGTCCCTCGCCCTGGTTTTAAGATTGCGTTTTTCTGAACGAGAAGATGCAAGTCAAACGGCATAGGCTACCATGAGGGGGAGTCCGGCTTGAAAAGGAAAGGCGACTCGGCTATGGTAAGAATCCTCAAGTCGAAACCCCGGCCTCAAGCCGGGACGAGGAGATCCATATGGAAACGCTCAAGAAAGACATCGCCATCATCGGCGGCGGGCCCGGCGGCTATGTCGCCGCCATCCGGGCCGCCCAGCTCGGCCGGAGCGTCGTCCTTTTCGAGCGCGATCGCGTCGGCGGGACCTGCATGAACTGGGGCTGCATCCCGACCAAGCATCTGCTCCATCAGACCAAGGTTTTTCAGGAGGTCCGCCGCAGCAAGACCCTGACCGGACCCCTCGCCCAGATCGGCTGCAACTGGATCAAGGTCCAGGAGGAGAAGCGCAAAGTCGTCGACCGTCTCGTCCGGGGCGTGGAATTCCTGCTGCAGCACGGCGGCATCGAGGTGGTGGCGGGGGAGGCGATCCTTGCGGATGAGCGGACCGTTCTGGCCCGGACCGGTGAAGGGGAGAAAAAATATGAAGCCGGTTCGATCATCCTGGCCTCCGGAAGCCGGGCCGCGAACCTGCCTTTCCTGGCCGCGGACGGAACCGACGTCGTCACCAGTACGGAAGCGCTGGCCTTCGAAGCGCCCCCCAAGTCGCTGCTCGTCGTCGGGGCCGGGGCGATCGGCCTGGAGATGGGCACGATCTACGCCCGTCTGGGCACCGAAGTCACGGTGTTGGAGATTCTGCCCCAGATCCTGCCGGGAAGCGACCGCGAGCTGGCCGGCCGTCTGGAGCTGCTCCTCAAGCGACAGGGGGTCAAAGTCCTCACCCAAATGCGAATCGAATCCCACCGGCGGGCTGACGGCCGCTCTATTCTGGCCGGAACCTGCCTCAAGAATCAGACCCCGTTCGAGTTCCAAGCCGAGCGGGTCCTGCTGGCGGCGGGCCGCAAGCCCAATTCCGAATCCTTGTTCACCGGGGCGCCGTTCCTTCCGCTCAGCCGCCAGGGATACCTGGAGACCGACGAGACCCTTCGCACCATCGTGCCGGGCGTCTTCGCCATCGGGGACCTCATCGGCGGCAAGCTCTTGGCCCATAAGGCCTCGCACGAAGGGCTGGCGGCAGCCGCCAACGCCGCCGGCGGCCGCGAGACGGTCCGCTATGACGCGCTGCCGATGGCCGTCTTCACCGATCCCGAATTCGCCTCGGTCGGACTGACGGAGGAGGAGGCCCGATCCCGGACCGACCACGTTCGTATCGGAGTCTTCTCTTTCCAGGCCAACGGGCGGGCCCTGACCATGGACTGCGCCGAAGGGCAGGTCAAGATCGTGGCTGGGCCCGACGACCGGATCCTCGGCGCCCATATCCTGGGTCCCTGCGCCAGCGACCTGCTGGCGGAGCTGACCCTGGCCATGACTCGCGGGCTGACCGCGGCCGAGGTGGCCGGCTCCATCCATATCCACCCGACCCTGTCCGAGGCGGTCATGGAGGCCGCCCTCAAGGTCGGAGGAGTCGCCATCCACGCCGTCAATTGAGACATTGCGAAAATCTTACCTTTCCGATAAAATTCCTCCGACCGCAGAAAAATCATGAATGCCCTCGTCGTCGTCTTCGCGCTGTTTGGTCTGCTCGGCCTCATTCTCCTTTCTCTTAACGCCGTACTTGGACCGCGCCGGACGAACCCGGCCAAGGAGATGCCGTTCGAGTGCGGCAGCCCCGAGCTCCAGAAGGGGATCCGCCCTTTCCCCATCAAGTTCAGCCTGGTCGCCTTCCTCTTTCTCCTGCTCGACGTCGAAGCGGCCTTTTATTTCCCGTGGGCTCTTGTCCTGCGCTCGATCAAGGGCCCGGCCCTGGCGGCCATGAGCGTCTACACCGCGATTTTGGCGGCCGGCCTGGCCTACGCCTGGGCCAAGGGCGCCTTCACTTGGGACTGATCCGATGTCCGGGAACTTCATCACGACCAGCTTCAACGCCATGCTGGGCTGGGGCCGCAAGTACAGCCTCTTTCACTATCCCTTTGTCACCGCCTGCTGCGGCATGGAGTACATGTCCGCCGCCTGCTCCCACTTCGACATCGACCGGTTCGGCGCCGGTTGGACGCGTTTCTCGCCCCGCCAATCCGACCTGTTGCTGGTCGTCGGCACGATTTCGCAGAAATTAGCCCCTGTCCTCAAGACCGTTTACGATCAGATGACCGAGCCCAAGTGGGTCATCGCCTTCGGCGCCTGCGCCGCGAGCGGCGGCATCTATGACAATTACGCCGTCGTCCAAGGCATCGACCGGATCATCCCCGTGGATATCTACATCCCCGGCTGTCCGCCGCGGCCGGAAATGGTCCTGGACGCCCTCCTCAAGCTGCAAGACAAGATCCAACACTTGGAACCGGATTGGCGATGGAAGAAGAAAAAACCCTAGACGCGCTGCGGGACGCCTGCCCGGGCGCGATCCTGGAGGCGGGGCTGTCGCTGGGCGACGCTGTCGCCGTGATCCGTCCCGAAGACCTTCCGGCCGTGGCCGCCTTCCTGCGCGACGGACCGCCGCGGATGGCGATGCTCCTCGACCTGACCTGCGTCGACCGCCCGGACGAGTCCGGGCGGTTCGAGATGGTTTACCATTTTTTAAGCTTGGAGACTTACGCCCGGGTGCGGATCAAGGCTCGCCTGCCGGCCGTGAATCCGGAGATCGCCTCCCTGACCGGGCTGTGGAAGAACGCCGACTGGCTGGAGCGCGAGGTCTTCGATCTGTTCGGGATCTGCTTTGCGGACCATCCGAATCTCAGCCGGCTGTTGCTCTACGACGGCTTCGAAGGCCACCCGCTGCGAAAAGATTACCCCCTGCGGCGGAGGCAGCCGCGGATTCCGCCCCGCCAGGACGGGCCCGGCTCATGACCACGCGCCTCGAGCGCCAGGCCGGGCCGGAGAGCCTCCTGCTCAACATGGGGCCCTCCCATCCGGCCATGCACGGCACGATCCGGATCATGCTCGAGCTGGACGGCGAGAGGATTCTGGCCTCCGAGGTCGAGATCGGCTTCCTGCATCGCGGCTTCGAGAAGACCTGCGAGAGCAAAACCTTCTTCAACCTGCTCATCTATACCGACCGCCTGAACTATGTCTCTCCCCTGATCAACAACCTCGGCTATGTCCTGGCCGTGGAGAAGCTCCTTGGGCTGGAGATTCCCGAGCGGGCCCGCTATATCCGCGTCTTGATGAGCGAACTGTCGCGCGTCTCCGACCACCTGACCTGTCTGGCCGCGATGGCCATGGAAAGCGGCGCCTTCACCGTCTTCCTTTACATGATGAAGGCCCGCGAGTTTCTCTGGGACGTGATCGAGCGGACGACCGGCGCTCGCATGACCACCTCCTATATCCGGATCGGCGGCGTCCGGGCCGAACTGGCCGACGGATTCGCGGCCGATACCCGGACGGCGGTCAAGGAAACCCGCAAGGTCCTTAAGGACGTCCGCGGCCTGCTCGACCGCAACCCGATCTTCCTGGCCCGGACCCGGGACGTGGGCGTGATGAGCCGGGAAAACGCCCTAGCCTACGGCTGGACGGGTCCTTGTCTCCGCTCGACGGGCCTCGCCTACGACGTCCGCAAGGCCCGGCCCTACCTCGTCTACGACCGCCTGGCCTTCGATGTGCCGGTGGGGGAGAGGGGGGACAACTTCGACCGCTACAAAGTCCGCATGCTGGAAATGGAGCAGAGCCTGCGGCTGATCGAACAGTGCGGCGACTGGCTGGAGAGGCATCCCGGCCCGGCCGTCCCCGCGGACGGGCGGGCCATGGTGCCGGCCGAAGCCATCCGGGAGGCGAGGAGGCGAAAGCCCGAAGGCCGGATCATCCTCTCGCCGAACCTCGAAGGATCCGAGAAGGAGCGGCTCGAGAGTCTTTATGCCTGCGCTCCCGGCGTCGTCCCTCCGGCCAAGGAGGACGCTTACGCGTCCATGGCCGGCCTGATCGGCCACTTTCAGTATTTCATGACGGGGCACGGCCTGCGCCCGCCCAAGGGCGAGGTCTACGCCTCGGTCGAGGGCGGCAACGGCGAGCTCGGCTATTATATCGTCTCCGACGGCGGGGATCGTCCCTACCGGCTTCACCTGCGGGCGCCTTGCCTCCACATTGTTTCGGCCCTGGAAGAGTTGATCCGCGGCCGCCTGCTCGCCGACATCATCCCGACCTTCGGATCAATGAATATGATCGGCGGGGAGCTGGATCGATGAGCGGGCCGTTGTCCGACGCGCTCCGGGCCGGCATCGCCGGCCTGGCCGAACGCTATCCGACCCGCGAGGCGGCGCTGCTGCCGGCCCTGCACCGGATCCAAGAAGAGATGGGGTGGATTCCGCCCGCGGCGGAGGTCGAGGTGGCCGGGATGCTGGGGCTCCGCCCCATCCAAGTCCGCGAGGCGGTCACGTTCTACACAATGTTCCGCCGCCGGCCGTCCGGGCGCCACCATCTCCAGGTTTGCCGTAACTTGAGCTGCACGCTGCGCGGAGGGGACGTCCTGCTGGATCATCTCCGCGCCCGCCTGGGCATCGTGCCCGGCGAGACGACGCCGGATGGCCGCTTCACCCTGAGCGTGGTCGAATGCCTGGGCAACTGCGAGAACTCGCCCTGCCTGATGATCGATTTCGAGGAGCACGGCCGCCTCGATCTTGAGGCCGTCGACGGACTGCTCGAGGGATTGGACTAACCCATGGCCGCCCTCTTGCTTAATGACGCGCGGAACGCCGGGAGCTGGCGCTTGGCCGAATACGAAGCCGGCGGCGGATACCAGTCGGCCCGCAAGGCGCTGACCTCCCTGACGCCGGAGGCCGTCCGGGACGAGGTCCGGAAAGCGGCTCTCCGGGGACGGGGCGGCGCCGGATTCCCGGCCGGCGCCAAATGGGGCTTCGTGCCCCAGGACGGGGCCGGACCGCGCTATCTCTGCGTTAACGCCGATGAGGGCGAGCCGGGGACTTTCAAAGACAGGCGCATCCTGACGCGCACCCCCCACCTTCTTCTAGAAGGAATCATCATCGCCTCCTACGCCGTCGGGGTGCATACCGCGTTCGTTTACATCCGGGGCGAATACGAGATGATCGCCCGCCGGCTCGAGGCGGCCGTGGCCGAGGCCTATGCCTGCGGCTGCCTGGGCCGTCGCGTCCTGGGCTCTGAATTCGGCCTGGATGTTCTCGTCCATCGCGGCGCCGGAGCCTATGTCTGCGGCGAAGAGACGGCGCTCCTGGAGTCTCTCGAAGGCAAGCGCGGCTGGCCGAGGCTCAAGCCTCCCTTTCCCGCCACGATCGGGCTGTTCCGCCAGCCGACCGTGATTCAAAACGTCGAAACGCTGGCCAATTTGCCTCGTCTGATGGCGGACGGCGCGGCGGCGTTCCTTGCCCTGGGCCGGCCCAAGGACGGAGGGACCCGCCTGTTCGGCGTTAGCGGAACGGTCGTCCGGCCCGGGCTGTATGAACGGGCGGTCGGGACCCCCCTGCGGGAGATCATTTTCGAAGACGCCGGAGGGCTTCCCCCGGGCCGCCGCTTGAAAGCGGTCATCCCCGGTGGGTTGTCTTCGCCCCTTCTTCTCCCGGACGAAATCAACGTTGCCATGGATGTCGATTCCCTGGCCGCGGCAGGCTCCATGCTCGGATCGGCCGGGATCATCGTCATCGCCGACGACACGCCGATCGTGACCGTGCTGGATCGCATGGCCTCGTTCTACGCCCACGAATCGTGCGGCCAATGCACGCCTTGCCGCCTGGGAACCTCCTGGCTGGCCAAGATCGCATCCCGTCTGGCCAAAGGGGAAGGCCGGCCGGGCGATCCGGCGGAGATCGAGCGCGTGGCAGGCCTCGTCCGCGGCCGGACGCTCTGCCCGCTGGGGGACGCGGCGGCTTTGCCGATCCTGGCCCTGACCCGCAAGTTCCGCACCGAGCTCGATGCAGCCGTCGCCCATCCTCGGCCCCCGGAGGCGCCCCGATGATCCGGATTTACTTTGACGGCCGGCCCGTCTGGGCCAGGGAAGGCGCCACAGTGCTCGACGCGGCCAAGGCCGCGGGCATCCGCATTCCGCACCTCTGCCGCCATGCTTCTCTGCCGCCGGAGGGAAGCTGCCGGATTTGTTTGGTGGCCGTGGAAGGCCTGCCCAAGCTCGAGCTGGCCTGTTCGACCGTCGTGCGCGAGGAAATGAAGATCGCCACTTCGAGCCCGTCCGTCCGCGAGGCCCGCCGGGCCGTGCTGGAGCTTCTTCTCACCGAACACCCGCTGGATTGCCCGATCTGCGACAAGGCGGGCGAGTGCAAGCTCCAGAACTACGCCCACGAATACGGGCTGACCGCGGGGCCGTTCGCCGAAGAACAGTTGCGGCGCGACAAGCTCGTCCCTCTCGGCGCCGGCCTCATCCTCGACCGCGAACGGTGCGTCCTCTGCACCCGGTGCGTCCGATTCCTGGCCGCCATCACCGGGACTCGGGAACTGGGCCTCTTTGAACGCGGGGTTCGGGCCGAGATCGGCCTTTACGACGACCGTCCGGTGGCTTCCGTCGACGCCGGCAACCTGGTCGACCTCTGCCCGGTCGGCGCCATCACCGACGCCCGCTTCCGGTTCCGGACCCGGCCTTGGTTCCTCGAAGCGCGGCCGACGATCTGCCCTTTCTGCGCCCGCGGCTGCGCCATGGATGCGGATTTTCACCCCGGCTTCGCCCGCCGGCCCGAATCTTCGGGCATTTTCCGGTTCCGCCCTCGTGTCAACCCGGAGATCAACGGCTGGTGGCTTTGCGACCGCGGCCGCCACGAGTCGATGGGCCTGGTCAAGAACCGTCTTCACGGAGGACGGGAAGCCGCGGACTGGAAGAGGCTGATCGCAGATCTGGCCGAACGGCTTCGGGAGATGAAGACGACCGGAAAACAAAAGGAAATCGCCGTCCTTTTAAGCTCCCGGCTGACGGCGGAAGAGCTGTTCCTGGCCTCGGCGCTGTTCCGGGCCGGGTTGGGCGTCGAGCGGTTCGCCTTTCTCGACCCACGGGAGGGAGCGGCGGAGGGCTTGCTCCTCCGGCCGGATCGTTCGGCCAATGCCCGCGGTGCGGACCGTCTCGGATTCGATCGATCCGTCGACCCGGCCGCCGCGGTCACGGGCTCCTCCCTGCTGATCGCCCTGGCGGCCGACCCGGCGGGAATCGCCGCTTGGCGCGAGCCGGGCGTCGCGCTCGCCGCTATCCGGACGAAGATCTTGATCGCACCCCAGCCGACGGGGCTTGAAGAGGCCTTTGATCTTGTCCTGCCTTCGGCCGGCGTGTTCGAGAAGAGCGGAACGTTCGTCAGCGAGGGCGATCGCGTCCAGGCGTTCGAGCCCGTCCATCCGCCCTGCCCCGATGTCCGGAGCGAGAGCTGGATTCTGGCTTCCCTGGGGACGGCCTTGGATCTGGACGCCGCCGTCTTCAGCCGGCCCGACGATCCCTCCTTCGCGGCCGCGGCGATGCGGGCGGCTCATCCCGATCTCGGGGGCGGCCGATGAGCGAAATCCTGATCTTCTTCATCAAGACCGCCGTCCTGCTGGTCTGGTTCCTGGTCTTCACCCTCTACCTGACCTGGCTCGAGCGCAAGGAGAGCGCCGTCATTCAGGACCGGATCGGGGCCAATCGGGCCAAGATCCTGGGCTTGCGGATCGTCGGCCTGTTCCAGCCGATCGCCGATGCCATCAAGATGATCTTCAAGGAGGACTTCGTGCCGCGGTTCGGCAACCGCGTCCTCCACACTCTGGCCCCGCTGCTCTCGTTCTTCTTCGTCGCCGTGACGATCGCCGCGGTGCCGATCGGCCCGACCATCCGCATCGGCTCCGGACTCGTCTCCCTCCAGGTCTTCGATGCCGACATCGGCCTGCTGTTTGTGCTGGCCATGCTGGCCCTCGGCGTCTACGGCGTCCTTCTGGCCGGCTGGGCGTCCAACAGCCGATTCGCCCTCCTGGGCAGCGTCCGGGGCGCCGCTCAGATCATCTCCTACGAGGCGGCCCTGGGACTGTCGCTCGTCGGATTGATCATGGTTTTCCCGACTCTGCGGATGTCGGAAATCGTGGCCTACCAAGGCGGCCTGGTGGCCGGTTTCCTGCCCCGCTGGGGCGTCTTCCTCCAGCCCCTGGGTTTCCTGGTCTTCTTCGTCGCCGCCCTGGCGGAGACCAAGCGGGTGCCTTTCGACCTGCCGGAGGGGGAGTCCGAGATCATCGGCTTCTTCGCCGAATACGGCGGCTTGAAATGGGGCCTGTTCATGATGACGGATTTCATGGAGGTCCTCATCGTGGCGGCGCTCATCACGACGCTTTTCTTCGGCGGCTGGCAGGTTCCCTGGCTGGGGGCCGACGGCTTCCATTTTCCCTGGGGCGGAGGCTGGACCTGGCCCGCCTGGCTGGTCGCGGCCGTCCGCATCCTCGCCTTCCAGGTCAAGGTCTTCTTTTTCTGCTGGCTGCAGATTCTCCTGCGCTGGACCTATCCGCGCCTGCGCTACGACCAGCTGATGGACCTGGGCTGGAAGCTTCTGATCCCTTTGAGCCTGCTCAACATCGTCGCCACGGCCCTGTGGGTGGGGAGATAACATGCGGCGCAGTCTCGGGCTTCTCTGGGCGCTGGTCGGGGGCGCGGCCATCACGGCCCGCCATTTCCTGGTCAATATGGTCTTCCACACCCTGGCCCTCGTCGGGATCAAGACCCGGCGCCGCGGGGCGGTGACCATCCAGTATCCCGAGAAGAAGAAGCCTCTGGCGGCCCGCCATCGCAGCCTGCATCGGATCGTGCCGCGCCCGGACGGCAAGCCTCGCTGCGTCGCCTGCCTTCTCTGCGTCACGGTCTGCCCGTCCGAGTGCATCTTTGTGGAAGCGGCCGAGGACCCCGACCCGGAGATCCAGAAGACGGCCGCCCGCTTCGAGATTGATCTGGCCCGCTGCTGCTTCTGCGGCTTCTGCGTCGAAGCCTGCCCCGAGGACGCCATCCGGATGGATACGGGGACGATCGACCTCGCTGCCGGATCGCGCCGGGACCTCGTTTACAGCCTGGATCGGCTCCTGCGGTAGGCCCGGTCCCGTTGACTTTGACCCCTGTTCGCATATAATTACCCTCCGTCTTTTCATCCCACAGGAGGTCATCGGAATGAAGAAAGTCACCGTCGAAGAGCTGCTCGAGAAAGCCGCCCAACCGGCTAAGGACGCCCCCCGCCTGCACAAGTTCTACAAGGGCAAGATGGGCATAAGCCTGAAGTGCCGGGTCCGCGACTTCAACGACTTCGCCATCTGGTACACGCCCGGTGTCGCCGCCGTCTGCAAGGAGATCCAGGCCGACAAACAGAAGGCCTACGAGTACACCAACAAGTGGAACTCGGTGGCCGTCATCAGCGATGGGACGCGAGTCCTCGGACTGGGCGACATCGGTCCCGAAGCGGGCCTGCCGGTCATGGAGGGCAAGGGCATCCTCTACAAGTACCTCGGCGGCGTCGACGCCTACCCGATCTGCCTCGACGAAAAGGATCCCGACAAGATCATCGCGATCGGCCGGGCCCTCCAGCCGTCCTTCGGTGGATTCAACCTCGAGGACATCGCCCAGCCCAAGTGCTTCCGGATCCTCGAAGAGCTGCGGGCCAAGTGCGAGATCCCGGTCTGGCACGACGACCAGCAGGGCACGGCCTGCGTCACCGTGGCCGGCCTGCTCAACGCCCTTAAGATCGTCAAGAAGAACATCGCCGAGGCTAAGATTACCGTCGTCGGCGCCGGCGCCTCGGGCATCAACATCGCCCACCAGATCATGCTGGCCGGAGCCAACGGGGACAACATGCTCTCGGTCGATTCCAAGGGCATCCTGTCCCGCGACCGGGCCGACCGGGAGAACCTGCAGAAGAACTTCAAGGAAAAGTGGGACATATGCCTGCGGTCAAACCCCAAGGGCAAGCAGGGCTCGATCGCCGACGCCCTCCTGGGCGCCGACGTCCTCATCAGCGCGTCGACGCCGGGTCCGGGCACGATCAAGCCCGAGTGGGTCAAAGGCATGGCCAAAGACGCCATCGTCTTCGCCGAGGCCAATCCCATCCCGGAGATCTGGCCCTGGGAGGCCAAAGAGGCCGGGGCCCGGATCGTGGCCACCGGACGGAGCGATTTCCCCAACCAGGTCAACAACTCGCTGGGCTTCCCCGGCATCTTCCGCGGCGCGCTCGATGTCCGGGCCAGAACGATTACCGACGGCATGTGCGTCGCCGCCGCCCGCGAGCTGGCCAAGGTGGCCGAGGACAAGGGCATCCACGAGGAATACATCATCCCGAACATGGACGAGTGGGAGGTTTTCCCGCGCGAGGCCGTGGCCGTCGGGACCAAGGCCATCGAGGAAGGCGTCGCCCGATTCCATTTCACGGCCGAGGAACGGTTCAAGATGGCCAACGACACCATCCGGGCCGCCCGCAACGAAGTCCAGTGGATGATGAAGGAAGGCTTCATCCTCGACCCGGACAAGTGATCCGAGCGAACAACGATTTTTTCGGGGGAGAGCCCAGGCTCTCCCCCTTTTTTTTGTGCGCCCGGCAGGGCGCACCTGCTTTAGGGTGCAAGTCCCGAACACGCCAGACAGGAGGAAGTGTTAGCCGGACGGCAAGGGCGCCCGTCGCGAGGCGGGGTCTGAAGGAAGCCGCAGGCAAAACGCCGGCCCGACGAACAGGAATCGCATCGAGGCGGCCGCGCGGGATAAGAAGGCGAAAATCTTCAACGTCCCAACCCTGTCCGGAACGCGCGGACGTATATGCGGCGGGTATAGGCGGGACAGCAGGTGTGCATGACCCGGGGAGATCTGTCCGGTTGCCCCATGGCTACTGTCTTCGAGAGAGGGCGGGAAGGCCGGGCAGAAGTCAGCCGAGGCCATAGTAGACCCCTCGACCGGGTTGAAGGGCCGAACGGGACGAACCGATAGGAGGACCGAAGCTTCGATGACGAGGGAGACGCCGGAGAAGAGGGCTGAGAGGCCCGAGCCCGATCGGGGGAGATACGGCCGGAAGCCGAAGGACTCCGGGAGGGAGGCGTCAAACGTCACGGCAGGGACGGAGCCCGACTATCCGGAGGACGAAGGATGGCTGGACGCGGTGGTCGAACGCGAGAACATGATCCGAGCCCTTAAACGGGTTCGAGGGAACAAGGGCAGCCCGGGGATCGATGGGATGACCGTCGAGGACCTGGAGCCCTACCTGAAGACCCACTGGGCGAGGATCAAGGCGGAGCTGCTCGAAGGCCGATACAAGCCGCAGGCGGTGAGGGGAGTTGAAATCCCCAAGCCGGACGGAGGGGTGCGAAAGCTTGGCATCCCGACGGCGGTGGACCGGTTGATCGGACAGGCCATGCATCAGGTGATGGCCCCGGCTTGGGATCGGACGTTCTCGGACGCGAGTTACGGGTTCCGACCGGGGCGCAGCGCGCTGCAGGCAGTTCAGACGGCCAGGGGATACGTGGCGGAGGGCTTCCGATGGGTTGTCGATATCGACCTGGAGAAGTTCTTCGACCGGGTGAACCACGACGTGCTGATGGCGCTTGTCGCGCGGCGGGTCAAGGACAAACGGCTGCTCGGGCTACTGCGGAGGTTCCTGCAGGCGGGGCTGATGACGGACGGGCCGGAAACGGTTCGGACGGAAGGCACGCCGCAGGGCAGCCCGCTGTCGCCGCTGCTGTCGAACATCCTGCTGGATGTTCTGGACAAGGATCTGGAACGGCGCGGACACCGGTTCTGCCGCTATGCGGACGACTGCAATATTTACGTGCGGTCGAAACGGGCGGGCGAGCGGGTCATGGCGACGGTGAGCCGGTTCCTGGGAAAGCGGCTGCATCTGCGGGTCAATCCAACGAAGAGCTCGGTTGGCCGCCCCTGGGACTTGAAGTTCCTGGGCTACTCGATCACCTCGGAAAAGAGCCCGCGCATGCGGGTGGCTCGTCGATCGGAGAAGCGGCTGAAGGACGGCCTTCGGCTCATCTTCCGGCAAGGACGCGGCCGCAACATCCTGAGGCTGATCGGGACGCTGAACGTGAAGCTGCGGGGATGGTTCGAGTACTTCCGATTAGCGGAGGTGCGGATCGTCTTCGAAACGCTGGACGAATGGCTCCGGAGGAAGCTCCGGTGCGTGCTCTGGCGACAGTGGAAGCGTCCGGCGACCCGACGACGAAAGCTGATGCAACGCGGACTGGACCAAGACCGGGCCTGGAAATCGGCTTCGAACGGACGTGGACCCTGGTGGAACGCCGGGGCCTCGCACATGAACGAGGCATACCAAAAAGCCGAGTTTACCCGCTTAGGACTCGTGTCACTGTTGGACAGCTTCCTCGGAGCCCGAGCGACGTCCTGAACCGCCGTATACGGAACCGTACGTACGGTGGTGTGAGAGGACGGGGGGCGCAAGCCCCCCTCCTACTCGATATCTCCCATCTCCGGGAGATGAGCCCTTTTTTCTCCCGTTTCCGGAAAAAGCCAAGCCGTCGCCCGAAGAGCGAAAGCTCCCGTCGCGGCTCTTGGGCCTGATGCTGCGCGGGCTTCTGAAGATTGACGGCAACCGGACGG
>JAPKZJ010000060.1 GCA_026393855.1 Candidatus Aminicenantes bacterium | reverse complement strand
GCCGTCGATCAGCGAGGCCACGCCGCCGGCGTTGCCGGGGGTGGTCTTGACCAGAACCAGGTGCGAGGTGCCGTTGATGCCGACCACGAAGTCCCGGAAAAGCAGGGCCAGCCGCTTGCGTGCGGCCTCGAGCGAGGGCTGGGCGACGGACTCGGCGGCCGGGGTCTGATAGGCGAAATGCCCCGGCCCGACCTGGATTTTGATGATGCCCATCTCCCGGATGTCGCGGGAGACTGTCGCCTGAGTGGCCGGGAAGCCGCGCTTGCGGAGAGCGGCCTGGAGCTCCTTCTGGTCCCCGATCCGGCGGGAGGACAGCAGCTCCCGGAGAGCCGCCTGGCGGTTGTGTTTTGTATTTTTATGCATTTCAGTTGTATAATTATTCATAAACACGAGCGCTTGTCAAGAGGGGTCAGGTCTCAACATTCAACATTGCCTGCGAAGGCATTCGCGGATCGACTATTTCCCCGGAATCCGGGGGCCATCCGCGTTTGAAGACTGGGCCTTTACGGAAATGTTGAAGGTTGAGACCTGACCCCTGTATAGTGCCGCCATGCGTGTCGTCCTCGCCTCCCAATCGCCCCGCCGGAAGGAGCTTCTGGCCCGCCTCTTCCCCGCCTTCGAGGTCGACCCGAGCGCCGTCGACGAAACCGCCATCCAGGAAGAGGATCCGGTCTTTTTCGCCATGGCCGCAGCCGAGGCCAAGGCACGCGACGTCGCGGCCCGCCATCCGGAAGCCCTGGTCGTCGGCGCCGACACGATTGTCTGCCTGGAAAAGGATGTCTTCGGCAAGCCTGCCGACCGTGCCGAAGCCGAACGGATGCTGGGCCGGCTCTCCGGCCGCAAGCACCGCGTCATCACCGGGGTGGCGCTCTACCGTCGGGACGACGACCGGTCGGTCGTCGACTACGAGATCACTTACGTCATCTTCAAGCCGCTCAGCGAAGCCGCCATCGCCGCGTACCTCGACGGCCATGCCTATCTGGACAAGGCCGGCAGCTACGCCATCCAGGAGATCGGCCCGGCTTTCGTCGAGAGGGTCGACGGCGACTACGACAACGTGGTCGGACTGCCGGTCGGCCGCCTCAAACGAATGCTGAGGGAATGGGATTCTCCGGATCTGACGATCGATGTTTCAGGGATCGATTTCGCCTCGGGCTGGGCCTTCGGCAGCGTGGATGGCGGCGCGGTTCTTGTTCCCGGCGCGCTGCCCGGGGATCGGGTCCAGGCCCGCATCGTCAGGCGCAAGCCGCGCTCGGCCAAAGTCATTCGGACCGAGGCGGGATCCCCCGATCGGGTCGCCCCCCCCTGCTCCTATTTCGGGAGCTGCGGCGGCTGCGCCTTCCAGAATCTGGCCTACGCCCGCCAGCTCGAGCTCAAGCAGGCCCGCTTCTTGGACGTGATCCGGCACGGCTCGGGTCTCGATCTGGGCGAGGCGGTCTTCGAGCCGATCCTCCCCTCGCCCTCGCTCTTCGATTATCGCAACAAGATGGAGTTCGCCTTCGGCGGCGAAGCGGGCGCGATCAAGATCGGACTGCGGGGCCGCTCGATGCCCGGGCCGCAATCCCACAAGAAGACAGTCGGGCTGGACCGTTGCCTCATCTTTGGCGGCGCAGCCGAGGCGATCTTTCCCGCGACCCGTGAATTCGCCAATGCCTCGGGCCTGCCGCCCTACGACCCGCTGGGACAGAAGGGGTACTTCCGCAATCTCGTGCTGCGCGAGGGGAAAGCGACCGGCGAATACATGGCCGTGCTGGTGACGAAGAGCGGCGGCGGAGCCGATATCCACGGCTGGGCGGACCGGCTTCGGGCCGAGGCGCCGCGGGTCACGAGCGTTTGGTCGGCCGACAACGACAGCGTCGCCGACCTGGTCGACCTGGAAAGCGCCCGGCTGGAATCGGGCGCCGCGTTCATCGAGGAGGAGCTGGGCGGGCTTCGCTTCCGGATCTACCCGGACTCGTTCTTCCAGCCGAATCCGCGGGGCGCGAGGCTGTTTTACGACAGGATCGCGGCCCGAGTCCGCGAGACGGGCGCCAAGCGGGCGCTGGGGCTGTTCTGCGGCTCCGGCTCGATCGAGCTCTCCCTGGCCGGGGCGGTGGACGAGGTCGTGGGGATCGATTCGGCGGCGCGCAACATCCGGAACGCCGAGGAGAACGCCGCCCTCAACGGCATCTCGAACGCCCGCTTCGTCGCCGGCCTGGTCGAGAAGACCTTGGACGGGGCATCGTTCGGAGGCTTCGATCTTTTAATTCTCGACCCGCCGCGGGCGGGCATCCACCCCGAAGGCTTGCGGAGGGCGCTCGCCCTGCGCGCTTCCCAGATCGTCTATATGTCATGCAACCCGGCCACCCTGGCCCGCGACCTGGCCGCCTTCACGGCCGGCGGCTACGTCGTGGAAAAGCTCCACTGCGCCGACTTCTTCCCTCACACGCCGCACATGGAAGCCCTGGCTTTTCTTTCCAAATAGGGGTCAGGTTTCAAACTAAATGGAGAAGCCTTCAATGCCGCACAAGTTCCACGCCGACCACCTCGCCCGCCTGATGTCCTCCGAACGTCGTCAAGAGCTCCCCCCGGACGCAATCCTCCGCCAGTCCGGCCTGGCTCCCGGCCAGACGCTCGTCGACATCGGCGTCGGGCCCGGCTTTTTCGCCCTTCCGGCCGCCCGCCTCGTCGGGCCCAAGGGCCGGGTCTTCGGCCTGGATGTCTCCCCCGTCATGCTTGCAGCCCTGCGCAAAAACGCCGGCGCCGCCGAGCTGGCCAACATCAGGGCCGTCCGGATCACGGAAACCGCCCCCGCTCTTCCGCCGGCCGCCGACGTCTACCTCATCGTCAACACATTCCACGAGTTCGACGAACCGGCGGCCTATTTGGCAGCCCTCCGCCGCGCCATGACCTCCGCATCCCGCCTGGTCATCGTCGACTTCCTCAAGAAAAAGACCCCTTCGGGCCCCCCTCTGGCCGACCGCATCCCGCTCAGCCGCATGGGTTCGATCCTGCGGGCCGCGGGATTCGAAGTCCTGAAAGTGTTCCGGCCCAACGACGCCGAATACGGAGTCGTCGCCCGCCGGAGGTCCTGAATCCGGCGACCGCGAGGATCAACAAAAGGCGCGGAATTCGCGTATTATAAAGTGAGGACGTCAGCATGCTGGAACCAGGGCACTGCCTGAACCACTACCGCCTGATCGAGAAGCTCGGCCGGGGCGGCATGGGCGAAGTCTGGAAGGCCCGCGATCTGAAGCTCGACCGGGATATCGCCATCAAGTTCCTCCCGGCGGGGTTGTCCGCGGACCCCGGCCAACGAACGCTCTTCGAACAGGAAGCCCGGGCCGCCGCCGCGCTGCGCCATCCCAATATCGTCACGATCTATTCGGTCGAGGAGACGGAGGGATTGTTTTTTTTCACGATGGAGCTGATCGACGGCGCCCCTTTGACCCGGTTCATCACAGCCGGCGGAGTCACCCTCCAACGGTTCCTCGAGATCGCCGTCCCGCTCGCCGAGGCCGTCGCCGCCGCCCACGAGCAGGGGATCATCCACCGCGACCTCAAGCCGGGCAACGTCATGATCGGTCCCGGCGAGACCCTTAAGATCCTCGATTTCGGCCTGGCCCGCAGCTTGAAGCCCCTCGCTTCCGCGGACAGCGGCAGCGACACCCTGCCGTCGGTCTTCGACACCGACCTGTCCGGTACGATCGGCTACATGTCTCCCGAACAGATCCGGGGCGATACAATCGACCACCGCAGCGACCTGTTCTCGCTCGGCATCGTTCTCTTCGAGCTGGCCACCGGAAGCCTCCCGTTCACGGCGGACAACGCCGCTGATATGATCGCCGCCATCCTCGGGAACGACCCGCTGTCCGCGGTCGAGCTCAACCCCGGCCTGCCGAAGGCGCTGGGCAAGATCCTCTACCGCTGCCTGGAGAAGGACGTCCGTTACCGCATGGAATCGGCCCGCGAGCTGGCCCGGGCGCTGGAGGAGCTTCGCAGCGCCGGCGGCGTCACGGCCGACGACTACCCCGCCATCGCCGTCCTGCCGTTCGCCGACATGAGCCGCGAGAAGGATCAGGCCTACTTCTGCGAGGGCATCGCCGAGGAGATCATCAACGCCCTCTGCCGGATCGAGAAGCTCCGGGTGGCCTCCCGCATCGCCTCGTTCCAATTCGGCGCCGGCGACCTCGACCCGCGCGAAATCGGCCGCCTCCTGCGGGTCGACACGCTGCTCGAGGGCAGCGTGCGCAAATCCGGCAACCGCCTTCGCATCACCGCCCAGCTCATCGACACGTCGCGCGGATTCCATTGCTGGTCGGAGATGTTCGACCGCGAGTCCGAGGACATCTTCAAGATCCAGGAGGAGATCGCCCGGGCCATCGTCCAGGCCCTTCGGGTCGCCCTCGGGCCCACGGAGAAGGCCGAACTTGTCCGAACCTTCACCAACCACGCCCTGGCCTACGATTACTACCTCCGCGGGCGCAGCTTCTATTTCCGCTACGGCAAGCGCGACGTCGCCTTCGCCCTTCAGATGTTCGCCAAGGCGGCCGAGCTGGATCCGGACTACGCCCTGGCCTACGCCGGGATCGCCGACTGCCTGGCCTACGATTTCCTCTATGCCGAACGGCTGGGAACGATCCGCAAGCAGGCCGAGACGGCCGGCCGGCGGGCAGTCGAGCTGGCCCCGGAATCGGCCCAGGCCCAAGCTTCGTACGCCGTGGCCCTGTCGCTGAGCTACGACGAACAGGCTCCGTCCCACTTCGAGACCGCCATCCGGCTCGATCCCGAGCTGTTCGAAGCCCACTATTTCTACGCCCGCTACGCCTTCGCCCGCGGCGAACAGGAGAAGGCCGTCCAGCTTTACGAGCAGGCCTCGCGCATCCGGCCGGACGATTACCAGTCGCCCCTTCTTATGGCCCAGATCTGCGAAGACCTGGGGCGGGCCGAGGACGCGCTCAAGGCCCGCCGGCGGGGCGCCGACCTCGTCGCCGAGCGCCTGGAGATGAACCCCGACGACATCCGGGCCCTCTACATGGGCGCCAACGGGCTGGTTGCGCTGGGCGAGAAGGAGCGGGGGCTGGATTGGGCGGGACGGGCACGCTGCTTGGCGCCTGACGAGCCGATGGTCCTTTACAACCTGGGCTGCATCTACTCGCTGGCCGGGGAGACCGACGATGCCCTTGACTGCCTGGAGCGGGCCGTGGCCCTCGGCCTGACCCAGCGGGGGTGGTACGAGCACGACAGCAATCTCGATCCCCTGCGCGGACGGGAGCGCTTCAAGGCCCTGCTGGACAAGCTGGCCTAAGCCCCGATTTCTTGACAAATCGGCCCCGGTTCCATACCCTGGAAGGCCTGAAACCCATGACAGACGACCTTTTGCGCCAGCTTCCGTCGGTCGACGCCCTGCTCGGCCGGGACGAGGCCGCGGCCCTGGTCGGCCGCTTCGGGCGGGACGCCGTCGTTGCGGCGATTCGGGCGGCGGTCGATGAAACGCGCCGGTCGATATTGGAATCGGGGCCGGACGCCGCCGCGGTTTCGGTCGCCCCCGAGGAGATCCTCACGCAAGCCGGAGCGCGTCTCGAAATCCGGTTCGCACGGACTTTGCGCAGGGCCGTCAACGCCACGGGCATCCTGATGCACAGCGGGCTGGGCCGAGCGATGCTCTCCGAAGACGCGCGGGCGGCGCTGGATGAGACCGTCCAGGGCTTTTGCACGCTGGCCCTCGACATCGACAGCGGGCGGCGCGGGCAAAGAGACGCGCACGTCGCGGGGCTCCTGCGGGAGCTGACCGGGGCCGAGGCGGCGACCATCTGCAACAACAACTCGGCCGCCACCGTGCTCGTCCTCAACACGCTGGCCCGGGGCAAAGAGGTCATCGTCTCGCGCGGCCAGCTCGTCGAGATCGGCGGCTCGTTCCGGATGCCCGAGGTCATGTCCATGAGCGGCGCGGTGATGCGCGAGGTGGGCACGACGAACAAGACCCATCTGCGCGACTACGCCGATGCCATCGGACCGGAGACGGGTGCCATCCTGCGGGTCCACCACAGCAATTACCGAATCCTCGGCTTCCATTCGGAGCCCGGGATCGAGGAATTGGCGGAGCTTGGACGCCGGCACGGCATCCCCGTCGTGGACGACATCGGGAGCGGGGCCCTCATCGACCTCAAGGCCTACGGCCTGGAGAGCGAGCCGATGGTGCGGGCGAGTGTGGCGGCCGGGGTTGACGTCGCGTGCTTCAGCGGCGACAAGCTCATCGGCGGCCCGCAATCGGGGATCATCGTCGGCAAGGCGGATATCATCGCCCGGATCAAGAAAAACCCCCTGGCCCGGGCCATGAGGTGCGGCAAACTGACCCTGGCGGCGATGGAAGCCACCCTGCGGCTGTTTCTGGCCCCAGACAAGCTCGAGGAGCGGCACCCGCTTTATCGTATGTTGTCGCTCAAGTTGGACGATCTCGAGCGGCGCGGGCAGGCCATCGTCCAAGCGCTCGAAGGCGGGTTGCCGGCAAACGTCAAAGTCGGCGTCGAGGACGGCGAAGCCCAAACCGGGAGCGGCTCGGTTCCGGTGGAGACGATCCCGTCCAAGGTCGTCGCCCTGCGGCTGGGGCCGGGCTCGGGCGGACCGGCGGATCTCGAGTCGCTGGCCAAGGCGCTGCGGCGCGGCCGTCCGGCCGTCTTCACCCGGATCCACAAGGACGCCTTATTGTTTGATCTGCGGACAATCCAGCCGGAAGAGGACGCCGAAATCGGCGCCGCCATTAAAACAGGGGTCAGGTCTTAAGATATAAGTTTTCTGACAACACAGGTTGTCGGAGTTCGTAAACAAACGGCGTCGAAACTAATATCTTAAGACCTGACCCCTATTGAGAGATTCTTATGATCAACTACGAGAAGCGCAAAAAAATCATGGGGCGGTCGATCGCCCTGGGCCACTGCATCTGCAATCCCAAGGACCCCTGCCCCTGCCCGCTCTTCAAGCAGAAAAACGTTTGTCTCTGCGCCGGGGAGCGCGAAGCCGACGCCGCCGAAGATGTCCCCCTGACCCAATTCGTCGAAAATGCCGGCTGCGCCTCGAAGATCGGCCAGGACGACCTCAAGAAAGCCCTGGCCGGCCTCCCCCGCCCCAACGACCCAAACGTGCTCGTCTCGGCCGACACCTGCGACGACGCCGGCATTTACAAGCTCGACGACGAGCGCGCCCTGGTCCAAACCGTCGACGTCTTCACCCCGGTCGTCGACGACGCTTATCTCTTCGGCCGCATCGCCGCCGCCAACTCCGTCTCCGACGTTTACGCCATGGGCGGCCGCCCGCTGACCGCGCTCTCGATTGTCGCCTTCCCCATCGACCGCGTCTCGCACCGCGTCCTGAACAAGATGATGCAGGGCGGGATCGACGCCCTGACCGAAGCCGGTACGGTCCTCCTAGGCGGGCACAGCATCAAGGATAAGGAAATCAAATTCGGGTTCGCCGTCACCGGCCTGGTCAACCCCTCGCGCCTGATCACCAACGACAAAGCCCGCCCCGGCGACGTCCTCATCCTGACCAAGCCTCTCGGCACCGGAGTCATCTCCTTCGCCGCCCAAATCGGCAAAGCCCTGCCCGCCTGGACGGAAGCCATCGGCCGCTCCATGGCCGAGCTTAACCGCGCCGCCGCCGAAGTGATGATTGAATCGGGTGTCATCTGCGCCACGGACGTAACGGGATTCGGCCTGATGGGGCATCTGTCCGAAATCGCGGCCCAAAGCGGGATGATCGTCGAGATCGAGCCCTCCCGCATTCCCCTTTTTGAAGGCGTCCGCGACCTGCTGACTCAAGGGATCATCAGCGGCGCGATCGAGAAGAATCGCGACTTTTCCTCGGCTTTCGTTGATCGCTCGCCCTCCGTCCCCGACGATCTCGAGACCGTCCTCTATGATCCCCAAACCTCGGGCGGCCTGCTGATGTGCGTCGAATCCTCGCGCGCCGACGTCGTCTTGGCCCGCCTGCGCGAACGCGGGGTCACTTCCGCCGCCGTCATCGGCCGCGTCGTCGAGAAATCGACCTCCGGCCGCATCCGAATGGTCTAGCCATCACCGTCCGACGAGATCCCTAGATCCACAGATGCTGAATTGCCTTCATCCTCCTACGCCGTGAAATCCGCGCACCACTCCTTATTGATCCAGACCTAATCGTTTCGCCCGGCTTCGTCGTATACTGTATGAGTTCAGCAAGGGAGGCCCAAATGATTGCAATTCTTTTAGCTTTCGCCCTCGTCCAACCCATAGCGCCGCAAAATCCCCAATGGAAGGGATCGGTCGCCACCGAGAACGGCGTCAAGATCGTCCGCAATCCGTCCGCCCCTCTTTATGGGAAGCTCACGCTCGACCTTAAGGAAGAGCTGAGCATCGGCCGGGAGGACGACAAGAACTATCTCTTCTGGTCGGTCGCGGATGTCCAAGTCGACGGGCCGGGAAACATCTATGTCGTCGACATGAAGAATGTCCGCGTCCAAAAATTCGATCGCAAGGGCGCTTTCCTGTCGACCATCGGCCGCAAAGGCCAAGGACCGGGGGAATTCCAATATCCGATCTGGGCCCGCATCGATCCCGGCACCGATCACCTCTTCGTCCGGGACGGCCCGGCTTTCATCCAACACTTCGACTTGGACGGCCATCCCGTGGCCAAAATGACCTGGAATAAGGTCGTCTACGATTTCTATCCCCTGGAGGGAGGCGATATCCTGGGCATCTTGGACAATTCGAGCGACGAGGATCTCACTTCCCGGCATCGGATCGCCCGCCTGGGCGCGGATGGGAAGATCATCCGCACGCTGGCCGAGTTTCCATACACTGTCTTCATGCAGCATATGAGCGGCGGAACCATGGTGCTGACCACGGGATTCGAGCTAGACGTGCATATAGCAAAAATCGACGCCAACGCTTTCGTCTACGGCTTCTCGAAGGATTATGCCTTGACCCTCATTGATGCCGACGGGAAGATCCTCGGGCGCGTGACCAAGGAAGGGCCGGCGCCCTCTTTTTCAGATTCCGAAAAAGCTCAATTCAAGAAGATCCCGCTCCCCGAGCAGAAGCCCCATTTTTTCGCCATCCTGACGGATTCCAAAGGCCGAATCTATGTCCAACGCAACTATACCCACACCGGGAAAAGCAACGTCCAGGATGCCATCCCCAAGGAAGTCGACGTTTTCAGCCGGGAGGGTTACTTCCTTTACACCGCCACCTTGCCGCCGAACACAACGACCATCCGGGACGGCTACCTCTATTCATTTGCTGTCGACGAAGACAAGGGGCTGGAGACAGTCAAACGCTATAAAATCGGGAATTGGGACAAGATCCTCGACCGCTGACTATTTATTGGCCCAGATATAGCTTACGCTCGCCGTCGACACCTTGCTCCAGGCGGCTTCCCAAGCCCCCGACCCGCCGCCGCTTCCCCCCGACGCCGGCCGCGGCGGATTGAGCTGCAGCGTCGAAAGCATATGGTGGAAGCCCGGGAGCAAATCCATGGCCTGCTCGATCGATCCGCCCATCCGGCCGGCGAACACCTGGTTGGCTCCGAACGCCGTAATCCCAATCCAATAAAACCGCTCCTCGCTCTGCCCGGGGAATTTCCCGCGCAGGGTGATGATGGCACCCGCCTGGCCGATCGGCGTCACTTGGACTTCCTTGAAGCTCGCCGCCGCCCCCGGCATTAATAACTGGATGAGGTAGCGCGCGCCCTGGACGTAGCTCAACTGCCGCATCTGATCGTTAATAGTGACCAGCGCGAACATCGCGCCCGGCGGGCTGATTTGGGTGTTCAAGACCTTGTCCCAGCTCGCCTGCTGGCCGTTCGGCCCGACGAATAAAAACGGCGTGCCGTCGATGACTTGCCAGCCCCCGGTCCAGGCGGCCGGATACTCGAAGCCGAGCAAGTTGCCTTCGGCCGTGAACTTTTGCACTTGTGCGGGCGGAGCGAAAAAATTATTCGGCAGCAGAATCTGATCCCGCCATTCGGCCCGCTTTTTGTTTTTGTCGGACTCACTCATCGTCTTCCAGGAGCTCTGCAGATCCGCCCATACACCGGGCAGGGCCTGCACCTGGGCCCGCGACTGCGCATCCATCTGGTTCCAGTTCTGCATCATCAGAGCCGAGACGCGCTGGCGGTCCTGGGCCGGGGTGACAATCGTCCGGCCCCAGGCCTGGCTGCAGGCGAAATCCATGATATTGAAATAGGAGTTGACGGAATCGCCGCCCGATACGGCCTGGACAACTGCGAATCCAGACGAAACCATCAACGCCGCTAAAACCGACGCCATGGCCATTTTCTGAATATGCATCGGCGGAACCTCTCTGCCTTTGGATTTGATCCCATTCTAGGGTGTTTGCGGGAAAAAATAAACCCGATTTGAAAATCGGGGTTTGGCGCCGCGAACGTATCAACGCAGCTTATTTATAGATTCCCTGCCGCGGGCCGAATGAAAACAACGTCACCGTGTCCTTGTCCCATTGGTAGACGAGCCGCCGGGCCTGTCCGCGAACGGAGTAGGCCATTGAGCGGAGATGATCGAGCTCGCCTTTGAGTTTTTTCCCTATTTGAGGTTCATCCCGGACGGCAAGCACGGCCGCCCGCAGCGCTTCCCGCTCAGACTCGTCCTTGATCTTCTTTCGCAACTTGGCGAACTTGGCGGTCTCGAGAAGGGTCATATCTCGTTGGGATCGAGAGCCGCGACGCGCTTGGCCTCGACATCCAATTGGGCTTCGAGAATATCCTTGATCTCCCCGACCGTGAGATCCGGATTTTCCAAGGCGATGAGCCCGATCCGGGTGGCGTATCGAACTGTGTTCGAGAAATCCCGCTGATCCTTCTCCGCGAAACGGTTCACTTCATAGAGAAGATGCTTGTCCATAACGATCGATTTTCTGACCATATCATACTCCGTATGATAATATATGCTCATCGCGCACTTAATGCAATTGGATTTTCTCGGCGACCTTCCCAGCCGGACATGCCGCGCATCCTCGATTGCGCTATAATATCGGTCTGACAACCCAATCACTCACAGCTTAACCTCATGACCGAGAAGCCCCACCTCATCGTCGGCACGGCCGGCCACATCGACCACGGCAAGTCCGCGCTGGTCAAAGCCCTGACCGGCACCGACCCCGACACCCTGCCCGAGGAGAAAGAGCGGGGCATGACCATCGAGCTCGGGTTCGTCTTCCTCGACCGGCCCGACTACGAAAAGCAGATCGTCTTCATCGACGTCCCCGGCCACGAGAAGTTCGTCAAGACCATGGTCGCCGGCGCCTCCAACGTCGATGCCGTGCTCTTTGTCATCGCCGCCGACGAGGGCATCTCGGTGCAAACCCGCGAGCACTTCGACATCCTGCGGCTCCTGTCCGTGCGCGAGGGGATCGTGGCCCTGACCAAGTCCGACCTCGTGGACGCCGACCGCCTCGACACGCTGACCGAGGAAGTCCGCGTCTTCGTCGCTGGGACATTTCTGGAGAACGCGCCCATCATGCCCGTGTCCGCCCATACGGGCGCGGGCCTGCCGGCCCTCGTCGAGGCCCTGCAAATCGCCGGACTTCGCGTCGAGCGCCGCGACGACTGCGGATACTTCCGCATGCCGATCGACCGCGTCTTCGTCAAGCACGGGTTCGGCACGGTCATCGCCGGGACGATCCTCTCCGGCGAGGTCAAGGTCGGCGACAAGATCGAGATCCTGCCCGAGCGCATCGAGGCTAGGGTGCGCGGCGTCCAGGTCCACAAGTCCAAGCAGGAAGCCTCCGGGCTCGGCCGCCGCACCGCCATCAACATCCACGACGTGGAGAAGGAGGCGCTTCGCCGTGGGCAGTGCGCCGCCCGGCCCGGCTTTCTCGTGCCCACGCAAAGGCTCGACGCCCGCCTCCGGCTACTTCCGAACGCCGACATCGAGCTCAAAACCCGCGACCGGGTCCGCTTCCACGTCGGCACGGACGAGACGATCGCCCGAGTCGTACTGCTCGAGAAGGAGAAGCTCCTGCCGGGCGAATCGATGCTGGCCCAGTTCGTCCTGGAGGCGCCCACGACCGCGCTCTACGGCGACCGCTTCATCATCCGCACGTTCTCGCCGCTCAATACGATCGGCGGCGGCGAGGTCCTGGACGTCACCCCCGTACGCCACAAGCGCTTCGACGAGACGGCCCTGGCCGGCATCCGGCGCTTCGAGGGCGCGTTTCCCGACGCCGTCGATCAAGTCTTCCGAAAAGATTCGGCCAAGGCCCGCTCGGTCGAGGACATCTCGCTCACCCTCGGCCGGACGCCCGCGATCGTTCGCGCCGCCATCGACGGACTCGTCCAGGCCGACCGCCTCGTCCGCATCAAGGGCGAGAAAGACGAGCGCTTCATCCCCGCCGACGCCTTCGCCGCGCTCAAGGAAAAGGCCTACGCCTCGATCAAGAAGTATCTGACCGCCAATCCCCATAAGCCGTTCATGCCCGCAGCGGACCTGGCCTCCACCCTGGCCCGCGAGACGGGCGACGCCGCCCTGCGCCAGGCGCTTGACGCCCTGGCCTCGGCCCAGGCGATCGTCCGGCTCGAAGGCGGGGTCGGCCTCCCCGGCCATCAGGCCAAGCTCGTGGACAAGGACCAGGATCTGGCCCGCAAGGTCGAGGCGATCTTCAAGCGGGCGGCTTTCGAGCCGCCGCTCGAGGACGACGTGGTCAAGGAATTGCGGCTACCCCTCAATCAATTCCGCAAGATCATGGGCACGCTCGTTCAACAAGGCGCGCTCATCCGGCTCGATCCCAAAGTCACCATGCACCGCGAGTCCGTCGAGAAAGCGAAAACGGCCGTCCTCCAGTTCCTCAAGCTCCGCCGGGCGATCACCATTGCCGAGGCCAAAGACATCCTCAAAGTCTCGCGGAAATACGCCTGCGCCGTTCTCGAGTATCTGGACAAGGTCCAGGTCACCCGCCGCAGCGGAGACGCCCACGTCCTGAAATGATCTCCATCCTCATTTGCTTCGGGGATGCCTGTCGACGGCTCCGGACGGGTTGCGGCCTTCCACCGCGACGATGCGTTCCCCTTCTTTGATGAATTTAAGTCTAAAATTATCGTTTCCTTCCACCATGAAGCAGTCGTCGCCGATCAGGGTCATTTTCATTTTCGTCTGCCCTTGCCTCTGGTAGAAGAGCAATTCGCCTTCCAGAGTGATCGTGCGAGGACCGTAGGTTCCGACATAGGATCGCGACGCCTCCGGCCCGATGGTCACCGGATGGAGGACGGCGTTGTACGCATCGTGGTGCCACTGATAGTAGGCCTTGAACTCCGGGTCCTTCTCCTTCTCGGCCAGCTTCCGGCTGGCGAGCGCCTGGGCCGTCGCCAGGGCGATGCTCTGGGCGACCTTGATGTCGGGTTCGACGCCGACTTCTTCCCAATTGGATTTGGTGATGGGATTGACGGCCCGGGCAAAGGGCAGGCTCATCATGAAATTGTCGGTGAGGGCGACGAACTTGTTATCGTGTGCGCCGCCCCCGGTGGTTTCCCCGATGACGGTAGCCCGCTTCAGGTTCTTCAGATTGTAGGTGAACTCTTCCGCGGCGGAAAACGTGGATTCGCTGGTCAACAGGTAGAGATCGGCTTGGTCCAGCCTCTTCCCCGGGAGATATGTGTAGGTCCAGTACTGGGTCAGCTTGTCCGGGTCTTTGTAAGAGAAGGAATTGAGGTGCTGGCGCGGATTGGCCAGGAAATAGCTGCATAGGAACTGGACCATTTCCGGGGAGCCGCCGCCGTTCGTCCTCAAGTCGATGATCAGGGCGTCGGCATTCGACAAAAGGCTCATGGCCCCCACGGCGGCGTCCCGGGCCCCCGTGTCGTAGGTGAACTCGTCGAGCTTGAGATACCCGATATTGCCCGGAAGGATCTTGATTTCATTGAATCCGTAGTTGGAGGCCCGGCTTCTCCTTTCGTTGCGCCTGATCGCTTCCTCATCGAGCTCCTTCCTGTTTCTCTCCTCCTTCACCCAATTCGGATTGAACCGGAGGGAAAGGTGTAAGTCCCTGTGCACGGACATCAGATCGTTTGTGACCGCCGCAGCGAACTCTTGGGGCTGTCCGATGCCATCGTATTTTCCGGATTTGAGATTGTCCCTCAGCATGCGGACGTATTTCGCGGTGACATCAGGAAAGATGTACTCCTGCTCCAGATTCTTGCAGAGGGCGTCGATGGCCGCCTTTTTCTCCGCGGCGTCGAAGACGGATGGGGCGACCTGTCCGGACAGGGTGGAAGCCGATAAAACGGCCAGGATCAGCAAGAAAGCCGCTTTTCTCATTATTCTGGACTCCTTCACTGATATACACGTTGGAACCAAGCTATTGGTTGCGGCCCACTGGAGGCCTGCGACCTACGGGCGAAGAACGCATGGCTCGCCTTTTGCATCTGCAGCAACGGTGTAGCATACTAGATTCGGTCGGGACATCATCTCCGGGCTGGACACCCGGCCTTGGGGCCTTGAAGGATTTTTTCGTTTCGGATTACAATCGCACCTTATGACTTCCTACGAAGATCGGACTATATCCCTTATCCTCCAGGAGAAGCCTATGATCGCTCATCGTCGGCAAAGGCATCTTTTCTTGACCCTTTTATTCTCGGCCGCCATTGTCCTAAGCCTTGGAATGGGACAGACCCTCCAGCAACGGCAGAGGGGCGGAGGGACGGATCCCGTCTGGCAGGTGACATTCAACGTCGCGCCTCAAGGCGCGAAAGCGGCGGGCGGCCGATGGGAAAGGATCGTCGAGACTGAGCCCGGCATAAAGTTTCCATCGGAATACAAATTCGGGGATCAATTCCTCACCTCCGACAGCGTAAAACTCAACCCACTGCATCATTTTCGGGTAACGTTCCATCCGATTCCGAATTGGGGGACCCCCGATCCGGTCGATTTCCAAGTGGAACGGGACGGCCTAACGGTCACCGGACAATACCGGACGATGTCGGGCACCTTGGTGGTCACCATCCAACCGGCCGAAGTGGCCAGCGCGGGCGCACGATGGGCGGTCAATTCCATGGACGCGCCCTGGCGGCGGAGCGGAGAGAGCGCCGGCATCGTTGTCGGGACTTACGATCTCCTCTTTGACAGGTACGACGCTTCGCGGTGGAATCCGCCCAGCCACACCACCTTGCGCATCAATCCGAATACGACGACCAACTTCACCGCCACCTTCACCCGAAAATAGACCGGCCGCTAATCCCTGAAATCCCGGCCCATCCGGAAAGCTTGGTCGAGCCAGGCACGCCGCTCGTCGACGCTGGAGACGTCGGCCCCGTAAAAGTAAACGTGATCGACTTTCTTCACGCCGGGGTATCGAAGCCCCCAATGGTCCGTGATGCTGGCCATCGCTTTCCCGAAATCGCCCTGGTAGGTCTCTTCCTTGAAATGCGTCGTGTTGATGATCAGGGCTTTCTCGTGGCGCAGGAGGGGCACGCGGCCGGCCGAGAATCCCCGCCAACCTTCGGGCGTCAAGCTATAAGCGAAGCCGGGGGCGAAAGTGCGTTCAAACCAGCCTTTGAGAATCGCCGGGAAGCCCATCCAATAGAGCGGGGAGATAAAGGCCAGTCCTTGGGCCCGAACCAGGCTCTTCTGCTGGGCGACAACGTCCCTGGGCATCTGCTTGCGGATGATCTTCACCAGCTCGCGCGGGCTCTTGCCTTTCAGCCACAGCTTAGCCGCGATCCTTTTAACCGGGCCGCCGCAGAAGTCCATGATGCTTTTCATCAGGTCCATCTGCTCCAGCATATCAAGGGGCATGCTCTCATCGATATAGCTGGCGAAGTCCTTGGTCGTGAAGACCGGATCGAACTTCATGGCATACAGGTCGACGATGTCGTGGGTATGCCCGGCCGCTTGGAGCCCGGCGTCGAACTGCCGCAGGATGGCGTGACAAAATGATTTGGGATTCGGATGGGCGATGACGGTCATGACATGCATGGGCGTATCCCTCACAAGGCGTCGGACGTCGCCGCGGATTGATCTTTGCCGGCCAAGGCCTTGACGACCATTCCGGCGCCGAGGATGATCAGCAGAATCGGGACAACCGGGAGCTCCAGGCCGAGCATGCGGCCGATCCCGGCGGCAAGAGCGATCAGGCCCACGGCGACGCAGAAGACGCCGGTCCGGAGGCCGCGGACGCGCCGGGCGACGGCGAGCCCGAGCAGGATCAGCCCCACGCCGGCCGACCAGGCCCCCTCCGGAACCATGGCCTTGGGAGCCAGCCATAAAGCTCCGGTCATGATCAAGGCCAAGGCCAGGGCGATCTCGTCGAGGCGCTGGCCTTTTCGCGGGCGGAGGGCCGGGCAAGCGATTCCATTGTCTTTCGTAATCGTGTTCATTCTTGTTTCTCCTTTTGGTTTCGTTTCGACGTTGGAGGACGGCATCCGCTTCCTCATACGCCGGACACGCCCTTGGCTTTGCGGGCGCCCAGCTCGGCCA
>JAPKZJ010000059.1 GCA_026393855.1 Candidatus Aminicenantes bacterium | reverse complement strand
GGACCGGAAATAGTCCGCCGTCGGCTCGACGGGATAATGATCCAGATCCGTGTCGACGACGCATAGGTCGTCCACCCGCTCCTCGAATTCGCGTCGGCAGTAGTCGGACCGGACCGTCGCATCGGCGGGATTCAGGATCAGAATATGGGGCCGATCGTGAAACTCGGCGCCGTCCGTCCGGTTCAGGATGAGCCGGGCTGTGGCAAAAAAAGTCCGTCCATCCATGTGATCCAGGATGAGCCGGACCCGTTCGGGCGGGTAGGAGCTCCACCAGAAAGCAAACCGCTCCACCAGCCGGCTGCGCCAGATCGCGCCGCCGATCCCGGAGGCCCCCAATAGATTCACGACGGCCTGGTAGAACAGCTTTTTCCGGCGGCGCATGGCCAGGGATTGCGAGCCCAGGAAAGGGAAGATGGCCAGAACGCCCCGGCATCCCGGCGGCAGGGACATGCGGCAGACGACCGTGAAGCCGAAGGAGATACCGCCGATGAGGAAGTCGTGGAGCGCCAGCCCGCGGATGCGTTCTTCGACATGGCGGGCGAAGCCATCCAGGCTGACCTCGGCCAGAGGCGGCTCATGGGCCGCGAAGCCGGGCAGGTCCACGAAATAGACCTTGAATTCGTCGGACAGGAACTCGCCCAGGCCTCGCAACAGAATGCTGTTAGCGTAAAAAGAATGGACCAGGACCAAGTCTCGCTTATCCGCTCGGCCGCCGGACTCTCTCTCTGTCTCGCTCAAGTTGATTCCCTCTTACCATAGGGATTTTCGCGCGTCAATCGGCTTGGCGAAGGCGGCGGCACGCTTGACTCCCGCTGTGGTCCTCGATATATTTCGATCCTTTCTTTTCCTTAAAGGCTTCGAGCCGAAACGAGCCAGGCAACGGAGAGTCCCAATGACAAGACCCGTGACGCTCTTCACCGGCCAATGGGCCGACCTTCCTTTCGAAACCCTCTGCCAGAAGGCCTCCGCGTGGGGCTATGACGGACTTGAGATCGCCTGTTGGGGCGACCACATGGACGTCCGGCGGGCCGCCTCGGATCCGGCCTATGTCGCAGATAAGAAAGCCGTGCTGGCCAAGTATGGCCTGGGCTGCTGGGCCTTCGGCGCCCACCTGGCCGGCCAATGTGTCGGCGACTTGCACGACGAGCGGCTGGACGGCTTCGCCCCGGCTGAAGTTAAGGGCAAGGCCGAAGCCTTGCGGGCCTGGGCCATCGAGGAGATGAAGGCCACCGCCCGGGCGGCCCGGGCCATGGGCTGCGGCGTCGTCACTGGTTTCATGGGCTCGCCCATCTGGAAAGCCTGGTACTCCTTCCCGCCCGCCTCCGATGAGATGATCGAGGCCGGCTTCGACAAGATCCGCGAGCTGTGGACGGCCATCCTGGACGAGTTCGACACCTGCGGCGTCAAGTTCGGGCTGGAAGTCCATCCCACCGAGATAGCCTTCGACCTTTATACCGCCGAGCGCCTGCTGGCCAAGTTCGCCCGCCGTCCCGCCCTGGGCTTCAACTTCGACCCCAGCCACCTTCTCTGGCAGGGGTTGCAGCCGCACCTCTTCATCCGCGAGTTCCCCGACTGGATCTACCACGTCCACATGAAGGACGCCTCCATCACCCTGGACGGCAAGGCCGGTATTCTCGGCTCGCACCTCCCCTTCGGCGACCTGCGGCGGGGCTGGAACTTCCGCTCGCTGGGCCACGGCGACGTCGAGTTCGAGGAGATCATCCGCGAACTCAACTCGATCGGCTATAAGGGTCCCCTCTCGGTCGAGTGGGAGGACAACGGCATGGAGCGCGAATACGGCGCCCAGGAATCGCTCGCGTTCGTCCGGGGCATGAACTTTGCGCCGTCGACGGTGGCGTTCGACAAGGAAATGAAGAAGTCGTGACGATGTTCGAAGAAGGGACGCTTCGGGAGACGGGGGGCAAAACACGCGAATTTTCCCCAGCGCGGAAAATCCGCTCCGACGCTTCTCCTGCGCTCTCATACTCATCGATTTGGGACATCTATCGATGAGTATGAACCATGCCCGCTCCGTCGTCGCACGGGTTTTGCCCCCCATCTCCCTCGCGTCCTATTTTCCGAATCAAGAACGAATTCTCTCGGTTTTCCATTCACATCCTAAGAAGGACAGCAGATCATGATACCTAACGATTCCAAAAAAGAGGCTCCCCTCTCACGTCGCACATTCTTGAAATCATCCGCTGCGGCCGGGCTCGGAGCTGCCGTATCCGGGGCCGGGCTGGCTCGCCAGGACGCCCCCGCACAGGCCACGCCGGCCAAGCCGGCTCCCAAGCCCGACGACCTGCGCATCGCTTTGATCGGGGCGGGCGAGCAGGGGCGGGTGCTGATGGAATCGTGCCTCCGCATCCCGGGCATCCGGATCGTCGCCATCTGCGACATCTGGTCTTACAGCCAGCAATACGCCCGCGGTTACCTGCGCAAGTACAAGCAGGACCCGGTCGTCTACGAGGACTACCGCGAGCTGCTGGCCAAGGAGAAGGGACTGACGGCGGCCGTCGTGGCCACCCCCGATTGGATGCACGCCGAGCACGCCAACGCCTGCATGAATGCGGGCCTTCACGTCTACTGCGAAAAAGAAATGTCCAACACGCTGGAGAGGGCCCGGACCATGGTCGAGACCGCCCGCCGCACCGGCCGGTTCCTCCAGATCGGCCACCAGCGCCGCTCCAACCCCCGCTACATCCACGCCATCGACAAGGTCATGCGCGAGCGCAAGGTCCTGGGCCGGGTCAACCTGGCTTATGCCCAGTGGAACCGGTCCAAGGCCGACATGCTCGGCTGGCCCAAGACCTACCCGATCGACACGGCCAAGCTCCAGGCCTACGGCTACTCCAATATGGAGGAGTTCCGCAACTGGCGCTGGTACAAGCGCTTCGGCGGCGGCCCCATCGTCGATCTCGGCTCGCACCAGATCGATCTCTTCTCTTGGGTCTTCGGGTCCAACCCCAGCTCGGTCCTGGCTTCGGGCGGCGTCGATTATTACAAGAACCGCGAATGGTACGACAACGTCATGGCCATCTTTGAATACCCGACCGCGGAGGGCACGGCCCGGGCCATGTATCAGGTCCAGACGACGACCAAGAACGGCGGCTTCTACGAAGTCTTCATGGGCGACGACGGTGCCATGCAGATCTCCGAGGTCGCCCAGCGCGGCAACTGGGCCATGCGCGAGGCCCATGCCCCCGAGTGGGACTCGCTGGTCAAGGACGGGCTGCTGCTGTCCGAAGCGGCGCCCCTACAGAAGGTCGAGACCAAGAACGTCTTCGTCGACGTCCGGGTCACCGCCGAGGCCGGCCGCTGGCCCCTGCCGGTGGATCTGGCCAAGCCCGCCCACCAGCCGCATCTCGAAAACTTCTTCGACGCCGTGCGGGGCGGAGGCAAGCTGAACTGCCCGGCCGAGATGGCCTACGAAAGCGCCGTGGCCGTCATTAAAGTCAACGAGGCCGTCCGCAACGGCATGCCTTACCGCTTCACGCCGGCGATGTTCAAGGCTTGACGGCCATGAGAGACGCCAAACCGCAAAACGAGATGGCCACGCCCTATGCGCCGCATAGGGCTCGCCATGGCAAACGAGTAAGCCCAATTCTCATCGCCTCGGCGATTATCATCACGGTCATGGCTGTCGCAGTGGTTGGCCCGGCGGCGGCTTCTAACGATCCGACCAAATGGGCCGGGAGCCGCATCTCCCCGGTTCACCAAATCCCACTCAAAGACCATCTTAATCAAGCCATCGTCCCGACCGAGTCCAATCCCCTGCCCTTCTCGGCCCGCTTCTCCTGCGCCCCCTGTCACGATTACGACGTGATCAAGCGTGGCTGGCATTTCAACGCTGTCGCGGGCGGCCCCGCCGGGCGGCCGGGCGAGCCGTGGATCTGGCTGGACGAGCGCACGGGCACCCAGATCCCGCTATCTTACCGGCCGTGGAAAGGACTCTTTAATCCCCAAGACCTCAACCTCACGCCTTGGGATTTCACCCTCCTCTTCGGCCGCCACTTCCCCGGCGGCGGACCGGCCGAACCGAACGACAAGGACGCCGCACCTGAGGCGCGCTGGAGCGTTTCGGGCGGCATCGAAATCAACTGCTTCGGCTGCCACAACGCCTCGCCCAAGCAGAACCCCAGCGAATGGGCCAAGCAGGTCCTGCGCGAGAACTTCCGCTGGGCGGCCACGGCGGCCGCCGGGCTGGCCGAGGTGACCGGGATGTCCTCTCGGCTCAAGCCGACCTGGGATATCTTCGACGGCCCCAACCCGGACGACTCCGAGTGGGCCGTGGCGCCAGCCGTCAAGTACGACCGCACGCTCTTCGACAGCAAGCACAAGGCGTTTCTCGACATCGCCTATAAGCCGGCCGACGCCCGCTGCCTAGCCTGCCATTCGGCCGCGCCCAAAGGCCTGGCCAAGCGCGAATTCGACGACGACGTCCATTCCGCCGCCGGGCTCAAGTGCGTCGACTGCCACCGGAACGACGTCGGGCACGGTATCGTCCGCGGCTATGAGGGCGAGGGCAAGGACAATCCCACCGCCGCCGGCGACTTCACCTGCCGCGGCTGCCATCTGGGCGAAGCGGCCGACGGGAAGGCTGTCAAGCCCGGCCGCCTCGGAGCCCCCCGCCCGATCCACAAGGGAGTGCCGAAGGTTCATTTCGAAAGGCTCGCCTGCACGGTCTGCCATTCGGGCCCGATGCCGGCCAAGGAAACGACGGGCGTGCGGACGGCCAAGGCCAACCGCCTGGGCATCTTCGGCGTCGCCGACTGGTCGACCGACCTGCCGGCTATCCAGGAGCCCGTTTATATCCGGGATGAAAACAAACGGCTGACCCCGAGCCGAGTCATGTGGCCCTCCTATTGGGCTCGCATGGAAGGAAACGTCCCCAAGCCGATCAAGCCGGCCGATGTCACCGTCATTGCCGGCGATATCTTGTTCCCCGAAAACGAAGCCGTCGCGATCCTCAACACCCTGGCCTCGGTCCCGGAGGTCGGAGGGACGCCGGTCCTCGTCCTCGACGGGCGGGCCTTCGAAGTAAATCCCGACGCGGGCCTCAGCCGTATCGCCGACGTTCCGGCAGCCAAGGGCGTGCTCGCGGCGGGATGGGCCCTGCTTAAAGACGGCGCGGTCGTTCCGCTCATTCCGGAATTCGATCCGGCCAACGCCGAGACATCGGTCGAGCCCGAAGCGAAGATTCAAAACGTGCTCGCCGCCCTGTCCATCATGCCCAACGCGCCGGGCCGGCCCATGCTGACTTATAAAAACGCGACCTACAAAATCGTCGAAAGCGCCCTGGAAAAGACCGAATCGAAGGACGCCCCGGCGGCCGCGCTCTCCTTGGCCTGGCTCAAGGGCGACACCCGCGCCCCACTCCTCGCGGAATCCAAAGCCCGAACCATCGCCGCATTGGCTGGATCAGAGCAGACCCTGACCGAGGAGCAGGTGGAGGCGGTCCTTAAGGCCCTGACCGCCAAGGAGAAGGCCGAGAATGCCTATATCTCGGCCGGCAAGCTCTTCAGGCTCGGCAAGAAGGGCGGCCTAGCCATATCGGACAATGACGCGGCAAATCCGGTCGCCTGGCCGTTTGCCCACCAGGTCCGGCCCGCCCGACAGGCCTTGGGTGTGAATGGCTGTACCGACTGCCACAGCGGCGGCTCGGACTTCTTCTTCGCCAAGACCCGGCCCTCGGGCCCCCTGCAGACCGACCGGTCCAAGGTCCGATCGGCGGTCTCGTTCATGGGCATGACCCAGCCGTTCCACCGGCTGTTCGGCCTGTCTTTCCTCGTCCGCCCCGGGTTCAAAGTCGTGCTGGCCATCGCGGCCTTCGTTATCGCCTCGATCCTCGCCATCCTGTTCCTGACCATGCTGGGCCGGGCCGCCGGCCTGATCGAGAAGAGGAGATAGCCATGCTGTTCGCCATTCTGACGGTCGTCACCCTGGCCGGCGCGGCTTTCCAGCGGTCCCATCTCCGTTTCCGGGCGTATGCCGGCCCGGAGATCCAAACCGTTGCGCACAGGATTCAAAAGCCCGGCTATTTCCAATGGCTGGCCCTCCGCTACGGCCAGATCTTCCGACCCAATATTTTCCGTAAAACCCTGGACTGGTTCGAAGAATGGACGTCCCGCTATTACCCCGGCTGGATGAAGTGGATCTTCGCCGCCCTGGTTCTGAGCTTTCTCTATTTGGCGGCATCGGGATTTTTTTACGCCGTCTTCGTTCCGCGCGGCATGTTCGGCTTCCCGCTCGTTGCGCATGTCAGCCTGGGCGGTGTATTCGCCGTCTGCTTAGCGTTCGTCGCCGTCTGGCGGGCCCGCGATTATGCCTTCGATAAGCAGGAAGAGGCCGTCATCGAGAGCTTCGCCTGCCCGATCTTCAAGAACCTATCCATCTCATTCGTCGGTAAGATCCTTTTCTGGGCAAACGCCCTGGCCGGCCTGCTGATCATCCTCTCGGCCCTCTTCTCGATGCTGCCGATCCTGCCGGCGACGGCCCAGCGGCCCCTGCTCGAGCTGCATCGCTATGCCGCCCTCGTCTCGGCCCTGACAATGATCATCTTCGCCGACGCGAAGCTCTTCCCGGCCAAGAGTCGATGAGCCCGGAGATCACGGCCCACCGGTTCGCCCATCACGCGATGGGGACTTTCTTCGAAGCCGTCATTGCCTCGGACGACGTCGTTTACGCCGGGCAGGCCGCCCGGGCCGCCTTCCAGGAGATCGACCGGCTGGAAGGCCTGTTCAGCCGTTTCGACATCAGAAGCGAGATCGCCCGCCTCAACCGCCTCAAGCCCGGCCAATCCATGCCGATCGGCATCGAGACGTTCGAGTGCCTGACCATGGCCGAGGAGATCCGGGAGGAGACCAACGGCGCTTTCGACGTCAACCAGCGGGCCTGGGAGAACAGGTCCGATCGGGACGAGCCGGGCGGGGAAAGTGCGAACGGGGACTCTGCAATCGAGGCGGCGCCGGCGGCGTTTTCGCTCATCGAGACCACGAGCGGATATGAGTTCAAACGGCTCGTCGGCGACGAGAGCCCTCTTTTCCTCGAGCTGGACCTCGGCGCCATCGGCAAGGGCTTCGCCCTCGACTCGGCCTTGGAAGTCCTGTCCGATTGGGCTATCGAGAACGTCCTCATCCACGGCGGTACGAGCACGGCCCTGGCGTCCGGATCGGCACCCGGACTCGAGGAAGGAAAAGAAGGCTGGCCGGTCGGGGTCGGCGGCGGCTGGCCCTGCCTGGGCGTACCGCGCGAGATCGTTCTGCTGGATCAGGCCTTAAGCGGGTCGGGGACCGAAGTCAAAGGCCAGCATATCCTCGACCCGAGGACAGGCAAGCCCGCCCACGGCCATCTCGCCGCCTGGGCCGTCCACGCCACCGCGGCCGTGTCCGACGCGGTCTCTACGGCCTTTATGGTCATGTCGACTGACGAAGTCGAGGCCTTTTGCGCCGCCCATCCGGACGTTTGGGCCTTGGCCGTCATCGATTACCGCAAATGCCGGGCCTTCAACCCCGACGCGCTTTAAAAAGGTTCTTCTCTAATCTCCGAGAAACATCAGCGGTTCGGGGTGTCGGCCGACGGCGAAGCCGCGCGGGTTCCGGCTTTTTGCGCCTCTCCGCGAGGGCACCCAACGGGCGCCGAGGGCTGTTTGAGCACGCGACCATCTAGCGGAATCGAAACGGAGTGGGTGGTCTCCGAGATCGGGAGATCTCGAATGCGGAGTTCCGAGGCGCCGAGCGGATTGGCGAAAAAAGGAGTGGTGAACCCGCGCCGCCGGGACGACACTCCGAACCGCGTTTCCCGGAGATGGGAGATGATCCTTTAAAAGGCGTATGGCCCAATTCCGAGAAGGTCCGTTGGAGTGCCTAATTTATTTTCGGGGACATGGCGGTCCCCTTTCCACCCTTGGAGCTACTCAACGCCAGAACATCGACGGCCGCGATTTCCCCAGCCAGTTCCTCGATCGCGGCCAGTCGGGTCCAAACCATCGCAGTCGCCAGCGGCGATGGCACTTTCTTCTGCCCGAACGAGAGCCATTCCCAACCCTGGAACGCGGATTGGGGCGTCACGGTGCCGTCGGCGACCACGTTGTAGGCGAGAAGACAGGCCGCGATCTCGGCCAACGATCGGCGGTCGCCGGGCGAATCCCGCCATGTTTCGGGCAGACGCCCGAGTACGTCGACGATTTCATAGGCGCCATACCAAGTCGGCGGCCATTTGACGGTTTTGAACTGCCGCCCGTGGCCCATCATGTAGGGTTTGCGGGTTCCCCGCTGCCGCCAGATTTCGAGAACCGTATGGACGACCGTGGATATCCGCTTGGGGCGCTGTTTCAGAGGGAGCCAGGAGAAGGCGCGGAGCGCTTCGAGGGCGGCTTGGGGACAAGGCTCGCCGCGTCGGCCGGGGCCGCGAAACCCAGTTGTCGGATCGGGAGGACAGCCCCAGGCCAAGCCAAGGTCGGTCTCGATGAGATCGGCATGAGCCGCATCGAGGGCTCGGCGCATACGCGGATCGTCGGCCAACCCCAGGCGCCCGGCCGCATCGGCAATGGCGTGCGTGTCGCAAGCCAGGCAGCCCCAGACGGCAGGGCCGGAGCGTTGTACGGCATAGGCCTGGAAACGGCCGTCGGCATCGGCATGGGAAAGCAACTGATCGAGCAGACGGGCGATACGCGGTTCGGAGCCGGCCGTCAAGCCGAACTCGGCCAGCAAGTCGAGGACATTGGTGACCAGCTCCGGCTTGTTGTGGCCACTGACGTTGGCCGGCTCATCGGCTTTTGTCGGGAGCATGGCCAACAGCCGCTTCGTGGCGGAGTGGGATCGAACGTCCGCCGACGCCGCGGCTAGAGCGGCCTTGCGCGCCGCGGACCGGCCGCCTTCCCCGCCGACGGAGAGATGCGCGAGGGTCAGAAAGCGCGCCTGCGGCTCGTCGGACGCAAGAAGCCAAGGCCCCGGGTCGCCGCGCTTGAGGCGGGAAAAGAGAGGGGCTTCGGCTTTCGTCGGCTTGCTTCGAGCCTTCCCTTGAGTCATCGTTCCGGAGCATAGAAGAAGCGCTCCGGCTCTGTCAAGAATGGAATGTTGTGAAGACTCCGATGCTTCCATCGTATAATCGGAGGGGAGTCTACCTATGAAACATCAGAAATGCCGATTCGCCTCCGCCGTCGCCGGAGGCTTATTGCTTTTAATTAGCGTCGCATCCGCCGCCCAGAACGCCCTCGCCCCGGCCGAAGGGACACACGGCATGGTCAGCTCGGCCCATCCCCTGGCCACCAAGGCGGGATTGGCGATTCTGCAGAGAGGCGGCAACGCCTTCGACGCCGCCGTGGCCGTGGCCGCGGTGCTCAACGTCGTCGAGCCCGCCATGTCCGGCATGGGCGGCTACGGGACGATCCTCGTCTACTCGAAATCCTATAACGCCCTGCGATTCCTGAACTGCAGCGGCCGTATACCGGCCAAGCTGAATCCCGACATCTTCCGGGCGCCGACACCCGGGTTCGAGAAGAACAGGACCGGGGCGGCTGCCGTCTCGACCCCCGGCAACGCCAACGCCTGGGAGGCGCTGTCGAAGAAATCCGGCAAGCTCAAATGGCGCGAGTTGTTCGATCCGGCCATCGAGCTGGCCGAGAAGGGATATGTCCTCACCGGCCGGGAGGCCAATACGATCAAAGACGCTTTCGCCGATTTTCCCGACGCCGCCAAGGCGATCTACGGGAAGGACGGCGTCCCTCTGGCGACGGGCGACCGCCTGATCCAGAAGGACCTGGCCGCCTCCCTCCGGGCGATCGCGGAGAAGGGCGCCGTGGAGTTTTTCCGGGGCTCGATCGGGAAGGCCGTCGTCGAGGAAGTCCGCCGCCGCGGCGGCGCCTTATCGCTCGATGACCTGGCCGACAACGAGGCCGAGTGGTGGGACCCGATTAAAATCGATTACCGAGGCTATCAGATCTTCACCGCCGCGCCGCCGGCCACGGCCTTCTGCTCGCTCATCCGGCTGGGCATCATGAGCCGGTTCGACGTCGCCTCTCTGGGATCGAACAGCGCCGAATACCTGCATCTGTTCGCCGAGGCCACCAAGCAGGCCTTCTGGGCCCGGCTGAAGTACGCCGGCGACCCGGCCAAAGCGGCGCCCCCGCTCGATCGCCTTTTGTCGGAAGCCTATTGGAAAGAGCAGGCGGCGGCTATCGACCCCAACCGGGCCAAGCCGTTCGTCTATCCGGGCTTGGAGCCGACGCCCGAGAGCCATACCACCCACTTCGTCGTCGCCGATGCGGACGGCAATCTCGTCTCGGCCACCCAGACGCTGGGCAACGCTTTCGGCAGCCGGATCATGGCCCCGGGGACAGGCATCTGGCTCAACAACTCCCTGGCCTACAGCACGTTCGAGCCCAAGGGCAACCCCATGGACGCCTTTCCCGGAAGGCGCAAGCTGTCGGGCGACTGCCCGACCATCATCCTCAAGGACAGCCTGCCCTGGGCCGCGCTGGGGACGCCCGGCGGCCACAACATCGGCCAAACCGTGCCCCAGATGATCATCAACCTGATCGACTTCAAGATGGATATCCAAGCCGCGCTGGCCGCCCCGATGATCTCCTTCATCGAGCCCGACACGATCGGCGTCGAGCGGGGCATCGCGGAGGCGGTCCGAAAAGCCCTGGAAGCCAAAGGGCACAAGATCAAAATCGTGGGCGGCTTCACCAATTCCCACGGGCTGACGGTCGAAATCGGGGAATACGGCAGCCCGTCCCGCTTCCGGGGCGGGTCCGACCCGCGCGGCCAGGGCCTGGCCCTCGGATATTGACAAAGCCACTAGAGAATCCGGAGCCGAAATTCCGCCGCGGCGATGTTCCGGCCTTCCGAGGTGAAAGCGACGACGTGAAGTCGGTATTGCCCCGGGCGCGTATCGCCAAGCGGGAATTCGATCCTATAGAGGGCTTCGTCGGCGTTCAGCTCGACCCGGCTTAGGGTGAGCGGTACGATCTCCGTCCCCTTGGAAGCTTCATTCGACAAGCCGACCCGGAATCCCAAATGAGAATCGATGCCGGTGAATGGGCAGGTGATCAGTCCGAAAACTCCGCGCTGATCCGCCCTCGGATCGCCGATAACAGGCTCGAACCGAGACGAATCCATGAAGTAGGTTTTACGCCAAACTGCCGTCTGCGCCCGCCCGGCATTATTCCCCTCCAGGAATATCGGGTTTTCCCTTGGAGCGATAAAGACCGGCGGATTGAAAAAGATCCCCGTCGCGGGGGTCTTGATTTTCATGGCCGAAGCCGAGGCAACCGCGCTACGGCCGGTCTTCAGGCCACGGATGACGATTCGGCTTTTATAGGTGCCGGGCGGTGCCATGGCTCCAGTCAAATAGATCAAGGACATCCCTTGGCGGTTTGAGAAATCCTCCTCGGTTCTCTGAAGATCGACAACGTTCTCCCGGCCATCGAACACCAGGGAGACGATTTCAACCTTCTCCTCCCGGAATTGGGCCAACACCTGCTGCGGGATTCCTGCGGACAATTGGATCCGGGTCAGGCCGCCGGAGAGATATCCATGGACTCGGAGGGGGAAATAAAGAGGAACCTGAAGCAACGGCCGATCGGAGAGGGCCAAGTCAATCAGGTGGAGGCGCTTTTCGAACTCGGAATACTCCGCAAACGGCTTGGGCGCGAAATAACCGGCTTGGGCGCTGACTCGACAGCCTTTGCGCATCACCTCGACGCGAATCTTATGATACCGACCGTCCCACTTTTCGTTGATGGCGTAGCCGAGTACGTAATACGAACCGGTCAACTCGTTCAGATCAGCCAAGTTCTTGCCGTACTCATAGATATTGCCGAAGTACCGTCCTCCGCTAGTTTTTGCCATCTCCCGCAGCGCAGACTCCCCCGACGCGGCGGACGGCTGGAACACATCTGTGACCTTGGGAGTTTCGGAGGCAGTCTTGAGCTGATTTTCAAAGGCCTTCACATCCCGGGCGAACAGCTCGACGTCATCGCCCCGGGTATTGAATGCAAAAACCGAGGTGTTGGAAGAGGCAAACTCCTGGAGCATTTGCTTCATCCGATCTTGCAAAACCCGGTCGCCGGGATCGACGGACTTGCCGAAGCCCAACGAGCCCTGGATCATGGAGTAAGGAAGGCCCGTGGAAAAAAAGACAATCTGCTTGCGGCCCGGGAGATAACGGATGGCCTTGGCCAGCTCGGTGATCCGCTTCAGATAGATCAGGGCCATAGCTTTGGCTTCTTGCCGGTCCGCCATCAGATTTGAGTCGCTGCTTCCTCCCGGCTTCGTATCCGCGTTCAGGTATTCCGACTCCACATTCGCGGCCCGGCCGACGATCCCGCGGACGCTGAGTGCGTTCACCGTTTCCCGGATCTTGGCGTGGTCAGGGGAGAGGAATTCGTTCATCCTGAATCCCGAGAGGGCGGAATAGGACAGAACGCCGACCTCATCCGTCGGAGACAGATCCCGATCCAAGAGATGGAGAGCCGCCTGTTTGGCGGCCAGAATCCCTTTTTGTGTGTTGTAGGCAAAATCAAAAAACAAGAAAAGCCTGCGATTCGGAGCTCGGACAGGATCAGGCTTCACCGACGGGACCAACGGTTGAAGGGGAGGTTGGGGGCCGGGACTTTGAGCTGCCGCCGCTAGCGAGTGAATCTCAAACTCAGTGAGGGTTTGGCGGTTTTTGTTATCGAAGACAATGAATTCAGAGGGTTTCAAGTCAGAAATCGGCATTCCGTTCTTGTCCACAACGGTGACATGGACGAGCTTAAGAGCGACGGAGACCTCATGATGGAGAACAGCCTGATCCTGGACGAAACCCGAAAACAGCACCGGCAGTAGTGCGAATTTAATGAATCCAGAAAGGCCGCTCATAATCCCTCCCAGCCCCCGATCATTCGGGTAAATTATAAAGCCAAGCCGCACCCGCGTCCAGAGGAGGCCTCTAGACCAAATCCCTAGCCGATTTGACCCCCGAGGCGGGGTCGGGATATATTATCCGTCCGCAAATACCTAGGAGTCGCCCATGGCCAAGAAGACCGTTTTGATCCTCCTTGCGGCCGCCTCGCTGGCCGCGATCGTTTCGACCTCCCTCATCGCCCAACAGGACCCCAACAAAGAAGAGCTCAAGCTGACCCTGCCCAAGCCGATGTTCATCGGCACACCGCGCAACATCAAGACCCCCAACCTCGAAGTCGTCACCGGCAAGCCGCGCGGGCCGTTCTTCGTGGCCAAGGGCACCAAGCTCCTGTCGCTCAAGAAGCCCGTCACATCAAGCGACATGCAGCCGGTCATCGGCGAGCTGAATTTCGTCGTCGACGCCGAGCGCTCCGGAGAGGACGGTTACTTCGTCGAGCTCGGCCCCGGCAAGCAATGGGTCCAGATCGACCTGGGCGCGCCCGCCGGCATCGGCGCCATTCTGGTCTGGCACTACCACAGCCAGGCCCGCGTTTATCGCGACGTGGTCATCCAAGTCTCCGACGACAAGGACTTTCTCAAAGGCGTCATCACGATCTACAACAACGACCACGACAACACATCCGGCTTGGGCATCGGCAAGGACAAAGAATATATCGAAACCAACGAGGGCCGCCTGATCGACGCCAAGGGCGCCAAGGGCCGCTACGTCCGGCTGTATTCCGACGGCAACACCTCGAACGACATGAACCACTACGTCGAAGTGGAGGTCTACGGCCTGCCCGGCAAATGAGCAAGACCGCGTTTCGCGGGTTGTTTCTGGCCGCCCTGATCGCGGCGGCGGCCCTGCGGTTCGGCCGGCTGGACCTGCGGCCGATGCACCACGACGAGGCCAACCAGGCCGTCAAGTTCGGCGCCCTCCTGGAATCGGGCGAATACCGTTACGACAAGGCCGACCATCACGGCCCAACGCTTTACTATGCCACCTTGCCGGCGGCTTGGCTCCGCGGGCAGAAGACGCTGGCCGCTCTTGACGAGAAAACCCTGCGGGCCGTCCCGGCGCTGTTCGGTTTGGGACTGATCGCTCTGTTCTTGCTCCTCGGCAAGGCCGTCGGGCGCGGGGCGGCAGCGGGCGCCGCGGTCTTCGCGGCCATTTCCCCAGCCCTGACTTATTACAGCCGTTTCTACATCCAAGAAACTCTGTTCGCGTTCTTCACTTGGGGTTTCTTGATCGCCTTGGGGTGGCTCTTGACGAAGCCTAGCGTGGGCAAGGCGGTCGCGGCCGGAATCTTGGCCGGGCTGGCCTATGCCACGAAAGAAACGTCGATCCTAGTCTTCACCGCCGGGAGCGTCGGACTGGCCGCGGCCTGGCTTCTCTCCCGCCCGGGAGCAGAGGAAAAACGAAGATTTCCACGGCCCGCCCTGTGGCTGGCCGGCCTGGCGTCCGCGACGGTGACGGCTTTCGTTTTCTTCTCCTCGTTTTTCAAAAATCCACGGGGCATCGTCGATTCCCTAGCCGCGTTCAAGGATTACGCCGCCCGGGGCACCGAAGCCGGGATGCATTCGCAGCCCTGGTACTATTACTTCAAGACTCTTGGCTGGACCCGGGCCGACGGGGTCGTCTGGTCCGAAGCCCTGATCCTCGGCCTGGCGGCTCTCGGAATCGTCGCGGCGATCGGCCGCTGGAAGACGCTTCCCCCTCGTTCCTGCGGCACCCCAGTCGCGATAGGATGGGCCCGTAAGTTCTGGATGCGCTATCTTGCGGAGACAACCACTCTGATGGCCTTGTTTTACTCGGCTCTGTCTTACAAAACACCCTGGAATGTGGTGCCGTTCTTTGCCGGCTTCTGCATCCTGGCCGGATTGGGCGCCGACGCCGCGATCCGTACTGTTCGCCCGAAAGCCATGCAAGGGGCCGTCCTGGTCCTTCTCGGCCTCGGGGCGACTCTTCTCGTCCGCCAAAACCTCCTGGCCAATCGCCGATACCCGGCCGATCCGCGAAATCCCTATGTCTACGCCCAGACCAGCCCGGACTATATGCGGCTCGTCGACCGGATCCGGGATTTGGCGAATTTCCATCGCGACGGCAAAGCCTTGCTGGTCAAGGTCGTCGCCGATCCGTCCGAGCAATGGCCCCTGCCGTGGTATCTGCGGGACTTCAAGCGGGTGGGCTATTGGACCAGCCTGGCCGAGGCGGGAGGTATTGAGGGAGTCCCGGTCGTTGTTGCTTCGCAGCGGTTCGCCGAGATCATCGAACAGACGGCGAGCGATTCTTTCCAGGCCGCGTATTACGGCCTGCGGCCCGAAGTGGTCCTGACCCTCTTCGTCGACCGGCTATTGTGGCAAAGATTTCTCAACAGCCGCATGGCCCGCTGATCGG
>JAPKZJ010000058.1 GCA_026393855.1 Candidatus Aminicenantes bacterium | reverse complement strand
GGGCGCCGTCCAGGTTAAAATCGAGGAGAACGCCGCCTATTATAAAATGCCGGCGCCCAAGACGGGCTTCATCATCCACAGCTACCGCCAGGACGAGATCGGGCCGCGGCTGGCCGCCCGCTTCGCCGAGGGCCGCAAGCTTAACGGCGCCCCGTCGACCCTGAACGTGGGCGGGCGGGAGGCCGTGATCTCGCTTTACACGGCCAAGGATGCCGCCGGCGAAAACATGGTCTGGGTCGCGGCGCTGTACCCAAAATCGGGGCTTCTCATCGTGGCCAACCTGCCGGCCAAGGATTATGCCGGGGCCAAGGAGTGGATCGGGGCGCTCGTCCGCGGCGTCCGCTTTTAATTGACGCGCGGCCGGCCGGGCGCTATAGTCCTCCCAACATGCGGAAAAGAGAGGACGTGTATCGTCGTCTGGCCAAGCACCTGGACGACCTGCCGGCCGGATTCCCGGCGACCGCGAGCGGCGTCGAGCTCCGCATTCTGCGGCGGCTGTTCAGCGAGGACGAGGCCGAACTGGCGCTTCTCCTCTCGGTGATCGCCGAGACGCCGGCGTCGGTGGCCGTGCGGGCCAAGCTGTCCGTCGAGGAAACCGCCCGCCGGCTCGACGCTATGTCCCGCAAGGGCCTCGTCTACCGGGCCGACGGCAGGGACGGCGTGAGGCGTTTCAGCGCCAACCAGTACGTCATCGGGATCTGGGAGTACCAGGTCAACCGGCTTGATCCCGACCTCGTCCGCGATATGGACGAATACATGCCGGCGCTGATGGAGTCCGGTCCCTGGAAGACGACACCCCAGCTCCGGACCATTCCGGTGATGCAGGCCATCCCCGTCCGGCGCGAGATTTTGGCCCATGAGCAGGCCGAGGAGATGATCCGCGGGCGCGATCGCTTCCTTATCGCCCCCTGCATCTGCCGGCGCGAGCGCAAGCTGGTCGGCCAAGGATGCGACAAGCCCGAGGAAGCCTGCCTGATCATGGGCGGCGGCGTCGATTACTATCGCGAGAACGGCATCGGCCGAGTCATCGACCGCGACGAGGCGCTGGCCATCCTCAAACGGGCCGACGCGGCCGGGCTCGTTCTGCAGCCGAGCAACGCCAAGCGCATCGCCAACATCTGCATGTGCTGCGGCTGCTGCTGCGGCGTCCTGCGGACGATCAAGACCCACCCCCGTCCGGCCGAGTTCGTAGCCTCGGCTTTCCGGGTCGCCTTGGACGGAGCGAAGTGCAGCGACTGCGGCGTCTGTCTCACCCGCTGCCCGATGGATGCGCTGGTCAAGGATGCCGCCGGCAGGATCGCGCTGAAATCCGAGCGCTGCATCGGCTGCGGACTGTGCGTCTCGACCTGCCCGAGCGGCAGCCTGGCCTTGGTCCGGAAGCCCGAGTCCGAGCAGCGCGAAGTGCCGGCCACGTTCACTCGCACTTACATCGAGATGGCCCGCCGCCGCAAAAAGCTCAAGCCCGTTTCGCTGGCCCGGGCTTGGCTGCGCGCAAAGCTTTCCCGATAACCGTAAACCGGAAGATGGGCTTCCCCGTAATATGGGGGAGGAGAAGACCATGACTCCGCGATTGTCATCGTTTGCGACAGTGCGTACGTTCTTGAAGGTCGGGACATGCTCGGAGGCGATGGGCCATGTTCTCGATCGCGCCTTTGGTCACCCGTCGAAGCCCGAGGAAAGCGCGACGGCCCCCTTGGCGGGCGGCATCCTCCAGCACGGCTATCAATGCGGCCTGATATGGGGCGCCGCCCTTGCCGCGGGCGCCCAGTCCTATCGGTGCCTCGGCTCGGGACCGGAAGCGGAGGCGGCGGCTCTGCGGGCGGCGCAAAGCCTCGTCTCGTCGTTTCGGACCCGAAACGGGGAGATCAACTGCCTGGAGCTGACCGAATGCGACTGGAGGAAGCCGTCGAAGGTCATGAAATACCTCGTCAAAGGCGGGACAATCAAATGCTTCCGAATGGCCGCCCGCTTTCCTCCGGTCGCCTACGACGACATTCGGAAGGCCATGGCCGCTCATCCCCCCGATGCGCCGGTTTTTCCCGTCAGCTGCACGGCCGAGCTGGCCCGGAGGCTGGGGGCGTCGGACTTGCAGGCCATGATGGCGGCGGGGTGGGCCGGCGGAATCGGCCTCAGCGGAGGCGCTTGCGGAGCCCTGGGGGTTGCGATCTGGATCTCGGGTCTGGCCCGCTTAAAGGGCGGCGCTCGGAGGGTCAAGATGGTCGATCCCGCCGCTTCGAAGATCGTCGACCGCTTCGTCCCTTGCGCTGGCTATGAGTTCGAGTGCTCTAAAATCGTCGGACGCACGTTCACCAGCGTCGCCGATCATGCCGACTACATCAAATCCGGGGGCTGCGCGAAGATTCTTGCAACACTGGCGGCCGGCCCGGCCGCTTAGGGCCGAATGACTACCCGGCGGCCGCGGACCCCGAGCCGGCCCTGGAAATAAAGCCGCACTGTCTTGGGGTAGATCTTGTGCTCCTCGACCAGAATGCGGGCGGCTAGCGCGTCCTCGGTGTCCTCTTGGAGAACCGGGACGCAGGCCTGTAGGATGATCGCCCCGGCGTCCACCTCAGCCGATACGAAATGGGTCGTGCAGCCGCTCCATCTCACTCCCCAATCGATGGCTCTCTGCTGGACGTGCAGACCGGGGAAGGAGGGCAGGAGCGCGGGGTGGATGTTGACGATCCGATGCGGGAAGGCGTCGCAGAAGCTCGGGGTGATGATCTTCATGTAACCGGCCAGGACGATGAGATCGATTTGCCGTTTGCTGGCCTCGCGGATAATCTCTTTATCGTACTCGGGCTTTTCCGGGTAGAGCTTGGGATTGAGGAACATCGTCTCGAGGCCGCGTGAGCGGGCCGCGGCCAGGCCGGGCGCGTCTTCTTTGTTGCTGAAAACGAGGGCCACGTCGGCGTCGATCGTCCCGGCCCGCATGGCGTCGTGGATGGCCAGAAAGTTCGACCCCCGCCCCGAGAGCATGACCATGACGCGGCCGCGCTTGCGGGGGCTGCGGAAGAGGACTTCGCTCGGATCGCTCAACGGTGCGGTGGTTGTCGTCTCGGTCATGGAGCCCTCTCTCTCGAATGGGGGTAGTATACATAAGAAATGAGGGACCGCCAATAAAATGAGCATGCTGATTGTCATTGCGAGAAGCGCCAACGGCGCGACGCGGCAATCCCGGATGGAGAGATAGGTTGCCGCGTCGCTTCGCTTCTCGCAATGACGGATTGATGCAGAGCTTCGATTTTGCCGCGCACCTGCCCTGCAGGTGCGCGCAACGACAATGAACTATCGCTTGGCGGAATGGATCTATCGCTTGGCGAAATACTTCGGGATGGCGTTCATCCACAGCTCGCGGGCCGCGGCCACCGGCACGTCGACCAGCGTCTCGCCGCGCCGCTTGAACCGAATCGCGCCGCCGCCGACCTTGCCGACGACGGCCGCGGGCACGCCGCGCTCGGCCGCCAGGCCCACGATCATAATCGCGTTCTCGCGGGCCGCCGTGACCAATATTCGCGACTGGCTCTCGCCGAATAGCTGCGCGTCGACCCGCGTCCCGGCGCTAACGCCGTCCAGGTCGATCTCGAAGCCCAGCTTTTCCTTGGAGTGAAACGCGCATTCGGCCGCGCACACCGCCAGGCCGCCGTCGGACGGATCCTGGGCCGATTTAACCCAGCCCGCCTTGATGGCGTCGAGGACGACCTCGTGCACCGCCCGCTCGCGCTTCAGATCCACGGCCGGCGGCACGCCGTCCTCCCGGCCGTGCACGACCTTGAGGTATTCCGTCCCGCCCAGCTCGTCCTTGGTTTCGCCGATCAGGATGATCCGGTCGTCCTCGTCCTTGAAGCCGGGGCCGACGACCGTGTCGATATCCTCGATCAATCCCACGATCCCCAGCACCGGCGTCGGGAAGATCGGCAGGCCCTCGGTCTCGTTGTAGAAGCTGACATTGCCGCCCGTGACGGCGATCTCGAAGGCCAGGCAGGCCTCGCTCAACCCCTCGATCGCCTCCTTGAACTGCCCCATGACGCCCGGCTTTTCCGGGTTGCCGAAGTTGAGGCAGTTGGTCACACCGATCGGCCGCGCCCCGACGCAGGCTAGATTGCGGCACGCCTCGGCGACCGCGATCATGCCGCCCGTCCGCGGGTCGAGATGGGTATAGAGCCCGTTGCCGTCCAGGGTCATGGCCAGGCCCTTCTTGGAGCCTTTGATCCGCAGCACCGCCGCGCCCGCGCCCGGCAGGACCATGGTGTTCACCAAAACCATGTGGTCGTATTGGCGGTAAACCCACTGCTTGTTGGCGATCGTGGGGGAGGCCAGCAAGGCTTTGAGCGCCCCGCCCAGATCGGCCGGCACGGCAATCCCGCCCGCGACCCCGGCGGTCAGCTCGGCGATCGCGTCTTTCTTCGGCTCTTCCCACGGCCGCTGGTAGATCGGGCACAGATCGACGACCGCCGAGACGGGGATGTCCACGACCTGTTCGCCGTGGAACCGGCATTTGAGCTGGCCGTCGCCCGTGACCTTGCCGATCTCGACCGCGTCCAGGTCCCACTTGGCGAAAGCGGCCTGGACGGCTTTCACTTGATCGGGCCGGCAGGCGATCAGCATGCGCTCCTGCGACTCGCTGAGCATGATCTCGTACGGGGTCATGCCTTTCTCGCGCTGGGGGACCTTGTCCAGGTCGATCTCGACGCCCTGCCCGCTCTTGGCCGGCATCTCGGTCGTCGAGCAGGTCAGCCCCGCCGCGCCCATGTCCTGGATGCCGACGATGATGCGCCGGTCCATGACCTCCAGGCAGGCCTCGAGCAGGAGCTTTTCCTTGAACGGGTCGCCGACCTGAACGTTGGGCCGCTTGGCCTCGGTGTCCTCGCCGAACTCTTGCGAGGCCATCGAAGCGCCGTGGATGCCGTCCCGGCCCGTCTTGGCGCCCACATAGAGCACCGCGTTGCCGACGGCCTCGGTCTTGGCGAAGAAGAGCTTGTCCTTGTCGGCCAGGCCCAGGCAGAAGACGTTGACCAGCGGATTGAGGGCATAGCATTCGTCGAAGACGACCTCGCCCCCGACCGTCGGTACGCCGATGGAGTTGCCGTAGGAGGAGATGCCCGAGACGACCCCCTCCATGATCGAGCGGTTCTTCGGATTGTCGAGCGGGCCGAAGCGCAGCGAGTCCATCAGGGCGATCGGCCGCGCGCCCATGGTAAAGATGTCGCGCAGGATGCCGCCAACCCCCGTCGCCGCGCCCTGGAAGGGCTCGATGTACGAGGGGTGGTTGTGCGATTCGATCTTGAAGACCACGACCTGCCCGTCGCCGATGTCGATGATGCCGGCGTTCTCGCCCGGCCCCTGGACGACGTTCTTGGCCTTGGTCGGGAGCTTCTTCAGGTAGAACTTGGAGCTCTTGTAGCTGCAATGCTCGGACCACATGGCCGAGAAGATGCCCAGCTCGGTCAGGTTGGGATCGCGCCCGCCGATCAGGTTCCTGATCAGGGCGTACTCGTCCCGGGTCACGTTGTGGTGGCGGAGCGTTTTGTCATCGTGCATGGTGATGCTCGTGTCTTATCATTGCGAAAGCAGGTGATTTGTTGTCATCCCGAGGAGGCGCGAAGCGGCGACGTGGGGACCTCATCCAAGGCTCTCGATCAGCGATTCCAGGATGACCCGGCCGTCCTCGCTACCGAGGATCTTTTCGGAAGCCCGCTCCGGGTGGGGCATCAGGCCGCAGACGTTGCCGGCCTTGTTGACCAGCCCGGCGATCGCATCAAGCGAGCCGTTGACGTTGCTCTCTTCGCTCAACGAGCCGTCCGGTTCGCAATAGCGAAACACGACCTGGCCGCCGGCCTCGATCGCCTTGAGCGTTTCGGGCGGAGCGTAATAGTTGCCGTCGAAGTGGGCGATCGGGATGTTCAGGATCTGCCCCTTTTTGGCCTTTTTCGTGAACCGCGTCTTTTCGTTCTCGACCCGGATCGTGACGTGGCGGCAGAGGAATTTGAGGTTTTTGTTGCGAATCATGGCCCCGGGCAGCAGCTCGAGCTCGAGCAGAACTTGGAACCCGTTGCAGATGCCCAGGACCGGCTTGCCCTTGGCCGCGAACTCGCGCACTTCCTGCATCAGCGGCGAGAAGCGGGCGATGGCCCCGGACCGCAGGTAGTCGCCGTAGGAGAACCCGCCCGGCAGGACGATCGCATCGACACCCTGCAGGTCGTGGTCCTTGTGCCAGAGCGGCACGGTCGGCAGGCCCAGCACTTCTTTGAAGGCATGGATGGTGTCGAAATCGCAGTTCGATCCGGGGAAGAGGACGACTCCGATCTTCACGGCCGCCCCCTCAATCCTCGATCACGGACCAGGTGTACTTCTCGATGATCGGGTTGGCCAGGACCTTGCCGGCGATCTCGGGCACGAGCTTTTCGGCCGCGGCCCGGTCCACCCCGGCCAGCTCGACCTCGAAGACCTTGCCCTGCCGCAGGTCCTGCACCGCGTCGTAGCCGAGGGTGTGGAGGGCGTTGCGGACGGTTTGGCCCTGGGGGTCGAGAACGCTGTCCTTGAACGAAACGAGGATTCTAACCTTCATGGGAAAGCACCCTTTCGAAGATGTAGTCGATCTTTTCCAAATACGGTTCGATGGCGAAGCAGGCCTTGAGCTCGTCCGGCGTCAACGCTGCGGCGATGTCGGGATCGGCCGCGGCCAAGTCCCGGAAGTCGCCGACCCCCGCCCAGGTCTTGAGGCTGTTTCGCTGGACGAGCTGATAGGCGTCCTCGCGGCTTAGGCCTTTGCGGGTCAGGGCCAACAGGACGCTCTGGGAAAAGGTCAGGCCGTGGGTGGCGTCGATGTTCGCGCGCATCCGGCCCTTGTTGACGACCCAATGGCCGATGATGTCGATGGCTTCGGTCAGCATGTAGTCGGTCAGGAGGAAGGAGTCGGGCAGGATGACCCGCTCGGCCGAGGAGTGGGAGATGTCGCGCTCGTGCCAGAGGGGGATGTTCTCCAAGGCCACTTGCACGTTGCCGCGGATCAGCCGGGCCAGGCCGGCCATCCGCTCGCAGCGGACCGGGTTCTTCTTGTGGGGCATCGAGGACGAGCCCTTCTGGCCTTTGGTGAACGGCTCTTCGAGCTCCAGCACTTCGCTCCTCTGGAGGTGCCGGATCTCGAGGGTGAACTTCTCGAGCGAGGTGGCGACGAGGGCCAGCACGCCGACGACTTCGGCATGGCGATCGCGCTGCAGCACTTGGGTCGAGACGGGCGCGGGAGCGAGGCCGAGCTTTTTGAGGGCCAGCACCTCGACCTTGGGATTGAGGTGGATGTAGGTCCCGACCGAGCCCGAGATGCGGCCGACCGAGATGACATCGATAGCCCGGTCCACTCGATCGAGATGCCGCTTGATCTCCTCGTACCAGACCAGCACTTTGAACCCGAAGGTCACCGGCTCGGCGTGGATGCCGTGGGTCCGGCCCATGCAGACGGTCTTTTTGTGCTTGATCGCCTCGCGCCGCAGAATCTTCTTAAGCTCGATCAGGCGCTTGCGGACAAGGAGGAGCGACTCCCGCATTATCATCGACAGGGCCGTATCCACGACGTCGTAGGAGGTCAGGCCCATGTGGATGAAGCGGCCGTCCGGGCCGACCTTCTCGTTGACCGAGGTTAGGAAGGCGATGATGTCGTGCTTGACGACCTTCTCGATGGCGTCGATCCGCTCCACGTCGAAAGCGGCCTTGGCCTTGATCGTTTTCAGGGCTCCGGCCGGGATCTTGCCTAGCTTGGCCCAGGCCTCGCAGACGGCGATCTCGACGAGGAGCCAGGTCCGGTAGCGGTTCTGGTCCTTCCAGAGGGAGCCCATCTCGGGATTGGTGTAGCGCTCGATCATGGAGAGAGTCCTTCCTTTTTGGCGGCGCGGGCGCTTTTTGAGCCCAAATAATAACAGAGGAGGCGGGGCATGGCAATCCGGCTAATGTTATCTATTGTCGTCCCGAGCCCTTGGCGTGGGGACCTTGCTTCCTGTCGTCGCTATCTGCCCGCGCTTGGCCGCGATCTGTCTAACCTATATAATTACATTAGAAGGAAGGTGAACAATGTCGACGCGAAAGGCCGCTTTATTCGTTCTGTCGTTTCTCCTGCTCGTCGCCTTGGCCCAGGCCGGCCCTGCCTTCT